>NZ_JBQKJR010000010.1:0-79101 GCF_052117165.1 Agathobaculum sp. LCP25S3_E8 | reverse complement strand
AGTTTGCTTGCTCCTTTCGAATGTTTGTGTGGTAACTTCATTCTACCAGAGCCTGCAAGCTATGTCTTCTTTTATGCGATTTTCAATTTGCGCAACTTATTGTACCTTATCTTGTTCCCCGCCTGTACCACTATGATCTTCAAGAAGATATTCCCCATTCAAGAAACGCTCATACTGATCACAAATCTCTTGCGCATCACCAAATGCAATTTGCTTGCCATGATCCAACCATAACACTTTGTTGCATAGCTCACGAATTTGATCCAAAGAGTGTGATACCAGAATGGTTGTAGCCCCTTGAGATATAATTTCTCTCATTTTTTTTGCACTTTTCTCACGGAAAGCGCCATCTCCCACGGACAATACTTCATCCAGAATGAGTATATCCGGTTTGACGAGGGATGCAATCGAAAATGCAAGCCGAGACTTCATACCTGATGATAATTGCTTGAAAGGGCGATCTTCAAATTCGCGAAGCTCAGCAAAGTCGATAATATGATCATATGTCTGATCCATAAACTCTTTTGTATAACCCAGCATAGCACCGCGAAGATAGGCATTTTCTTTTACTGTCAAATCGCCATCAAAGCCGCTGCCTAACTCCAGCAAGGCAGCGACTTCTCCATTAGCAGTGATTTTCCCCTTGGTCGGTTCCATGATACCAGCTACTGCTTTGAGCAATGTTGATTTACCTGCTCCATTCGTGCCTACAATACCCAACATGTCCCCATGTTCAAGCGTAAATGAAACCCCGTCAACCGCCATAAATTCCTTTACATGGTAGTTATGCGTGCTCTTTCGCATTACATATTCTTTTATACCAATATCCTTAAAATCTCCAGTAATATAGCGAATGGAGACATTTTCTGCTTTTAGTGCAAATCCCATTTCTAACCTCACACATAATAAAGGAAACTGTGGTTTTTCTTTTTGTAAATCCAACTTCCTATCGCAAAAACGATTGCCGCATATGCTGCTGCTAATAGATGAAATTGAAGCGTCGGAATTGTATTTTCGATTACAATTTTGCGAAAATATCGAATATACAGATATACTGGATTAAGCAAGAACAGATTTTGCCCAATCTGCGGGAAGCTGCTAATATCATAAAATATCGCAGACATATACATCAGTAACATGGTAAAAATGCTGTATAAATATTGTATATCTCTAAAAAACAGATAAAGTGCAGATAAGATCAGTCCCATTCCCAGATTAAAAATAACCAAACAGAAAATCGGATAGAGCAGCAAAACAAATTTCCATGTGATTGGAATACCATTGATAATTACAAAAATAAAGTAGATTATTAACGTCATCCCAAAGTTAATCAGCGAAGATACATTCTTGGAAAATAAAAACATATATTTGGGTACATTGACCTTAGTGAAAATGTCCGCGTTATCCAGCAGCGACGTCATCCCCTGATTTGTCGATTCACTAAAAAAAGAATATACCAGTTGTCCGGAAAATAAATAAATTGTATAATGCGGAATATCCGAGCCAAGAAGAGACGAAAATACAATGTTCATTACCAGCAGAGTTAAGAGTGGGGAGAGCATACTCCAGCCGATTCCCAAAACGGTCCGCTTATACTTTTTTGTGAAATCACGATGCACCAGCTGTCGAAATAGAAAATGGTATTTTTTTAGTTTTTCTATTATACTCAAATCGAACCCTCTTTCATATTACTTTGCTAGGCATGCAACGATATAAAAGTTCTTTTCTTGATCGTATGCGGGGTAAGGCGTTTCGTAGCAATGGGGAGGATTATATGTACCTCTTGCCAAGTCTATCGGCTGGAACAACTCAGTACGAATTGCAAACCCAGCTTTTTCGAATTGCTGCACCCACCATTGGTATTCATGCAGAGTAACATGCCAATTTACCCCAGTTTCTGGATCAATATCATCCCAATTCGCAATGGATGCAACAAAATATCCTGTATTGCTCAAATGCATTTTTATATTTTCTAACATCTGCGGTAAATCGTTTTCTGCAATATGTTCCATTACCTCCCAAGCACTGATAATATCAAATTTTTTTAGGTTACCATTCGGTGTTTCCAAACGGAACTGTTTGGTAATATCACATGTTTGCAAACGCTCGCCCAGAAGTCTCCATTCTGCACGTTGCTCCTTTTTCGAACTATCGCTCCCTTCTAATCCCATAGATATATGCCCACGAAGTGCAGCTTCTAAAACCATACCTCCACCCGAGCAGCCAAGATCCAAAAAGCTGAGTCCATTTTTTTGACCAAGAATTTCCTCACATCTTTCTACAAACCTTGGATATCTCGTATTATCCCTTATTGTGCCGTGAGGATATAGGTAATCTAAACTTTCATATGCAATCGGATAGTCTGTAATAAGATGAATATCATGCTTTGGCAGAAACGCTCGCTGGCGTTCCATTGCTACCATGATATCACGATAGGTAAAATCGATATGGCGATGTACTTGAGCAAGAATCATGTGACGGCTCAATTCATTCTCCTCAAACACCTTTCCACTCAGCATCTGCCTTGTGTTTTCACATTCTTCAAACACTTTTTGACTCAGCATCTGCCTTGTGTTTTCACATTCTTCAAACACTTTTTCATCAATCTTGTTACCCAATTTTTCCTGATTGTGAAGAAGTGCGGTATGAAATGCATTGGCATATTTCTCCTGATTCAAACTCATCAAATCAATACTCTTAGAGATATTCTCAAATCGCGCAACAATATTATTAATAATTTTTTCCTTCGACTCTATCATGGCTAAAGTCCTATTGAGTCTATCATTTTGGGAATATGCCAAATTTGTTATTTCTATCAAACGATCCTCATATCTATGGCGGAAAGGCTGATATAAGGGTTTAATCAATCTTTTCAAGAATCTTTTGATAGTTTTCTTAAAAGATGTTTTTTTCACTATGTCCTGATGTTGTTCAGTCTGACTTTCCTCGATTCGCTTGATAGTAATTGCATCTAATTGACCGGTACGTGCCTCAGTGAGTCTAAGACTAAAAACATGCGCTAAGCTAAAGGAATCGTATAGCTTTAATATATTATTGCGCTCAATTGCATCCCTAAAATATTGTTCTAAACGCTTATAATCTGCATCAGCAGTTACTTTCCCGCTCCACGGTGACAATAGTGGCAAATCCTCATCAGGAACTTCGACACCAAGTTCTTGAAAGTTGTTTTTGATCATTTCACGCATCATAACAACTGTCTTATTATTTTGGCCTGCACTACCATTGTGCCATCTATGATATAGCAAAATATCATGAACGCACCCTACATGCATATTTTTCTTAAATGCTCTTTGCCATAATTCCCAATCTTCAACATATCCTCGCGTTTCATCATAAAATAACTCATTTTTTATGAAGAAATCTTTGCGGAACATAATGGTTGGATGATCAAAAGGACATGTCAAAACAGACCATGCTTTAGCCATTTCTCCTTCCATAGCCACTCTACCATCATTCATATCGCCAAAATATAGATAGTCAGATGTGCATAATGTTATGTCGGGATTGCTTTCTAAGTACTCTACCTGTTTTTGGAGACGATATGGCGCCGCAATATCATCATCATCAAGTCGTGCAATATATTTACCAGTTGCTAATCTCATTCCGCGATTCAAGCTAGCAGCAATCCCTAGTCTTTTTTCATTGAAATATAAATTGAGTCGTACATCTTTGTAAGAATCTACCAATTTTTGTGTCGCCTGCTGTTCAAATGGCTCCGCAATAATAATAACTTCAAAATTAGAGTAAGCTTCATATCCATTTTTTTTCTGTTCTGTAAGGCTATCAATACACTGTTTAAAATATCCCAAATCCGGCTTGTATACAGGAATCACGACAGACACTTCGGGAACTTGCTTTCTTTCTAAAACCGATCCACCTAGTTGTAACCAATCTTGATATGTTCTTTCCCAAGCCGGAAATGTTTGATTGAGATAATAATCATTCCAAAACTTATTTGATCCCCATGAATGTATCAAAATTGCTTTGCTGCAATCTCTTCCAATATAGGGGAAACACCCATAGGTACCATTATGACCAATGGGATATATATCAATATTAAAATGCTGGATCAACGCATTGATAACACCCTGATCCGGTAAATTTAAGTTATCTGCCCATTCCAGGGTCTTGTCATAACACCACTGTGTATAGTCGCAATCCTGTTGCAGAACATCTCTCACAATAATCAGTCCAGTGCAACAAAGATAACTGTCCATATCATATTCTTCAACAGCGTGAATAAAGTTGGTTCTCATATAGTCAACATTCTTACTTGACTTATTTTTAGGATCTTCCCTCAATATTGAGAGTCCATACCCCTCTGTATCCTCTAAGAGCTGTCTCAAATCTCCCTGTATAACCATATCCGTATCAATCCACATGATAAGGCTGTATTCGTCCAGCAAGCGAAACATCTCATATCTTCCAAACATGATGAGCGAAAAACGTTGAAACCTTTCCATTTCTAATAGTTTTTCAGAAATAGGCGAACAATACGGAATAAATCGACAGGGCATAATATCCTGCATGAGTTTCTTATCTTGTTCGGGTATCTGTGTATCTAGTACAATAACTTCATCAAAATTTTCGCGATTTGTATCTCGTATCTGCAGTAACATATGACCGATCAGAGCCGGTCTCGTATCTGCCAGCATAATCGCATTTTTTTTCTTCACGACTAATCCTCCATCACGGTTTTTCCTGCAAATGATTTATACCACACAGATACTTATAAAACATACTCATCATCAGATGATCAAAAATCATATGAATATCTTCCGTAACCTGCATGCTGTTCACCGGAACATGCAGCGAAATATCACACATCTGCTTTAGTTTTCCGCCATCAAACCCAGTAATGCCAATAACCTTGTTACCGCAAGATTTCGCATATTCTACAGCATTGATGATATTTTTTGAATTGCCGCTACCCGAAATCGCAATCACCAAATCCCCTGGCCCAATGCGGTCAGTCAACTGGTAACGAAACACTTCTTCAAACCCGATATCATTTGCTACCGCCATAAGTGTTGCGACATTGTCATTGAGGCAGCGAAAACGGAACTTGGTTTTAAGCGGCTCAGAAATGCCCTTGTTGAAGTCGTTTTCAAAATGCGATGCCGTCGAAGAGCTGCCACCATTGCCAAAAATATAAATCCACTTGCGATTATGATATGCCTCAAGCAATGCATTCAGGGCTTCATTGATTGCAGCAATATCCAGCTTATTAATTGTCTCAATTTCACAAGCAATATAATCTCGAATATCCTGCTGAAAATCTATCATCATTTATCCTCCTATAATTTTGTTAACTGCTTCCAGCAGATCTGAACAAACCATATCTGGAACATCATCATACTTTCCATCTTTGCCAGCATCACCAGTTAGCACGAGCACCGTATGCGTTCCTGCATTTTTTCCTGTACGAACGTCTACCGTTGTATCGCCAATCATCCAGCTTTGCGCTAAATCAATATGAAAGCGCTCCGCGCAATCCTCAATCATGCCAATATCCGGTTTGCGGCAATGACAAGGAATTTTATACTTCGGATTTTCTTCCGGATATCCCTTATCCGGGTGATGCGGACAAAAGCACACCTCGTCCAGAAATACACCTTCCCGTCCAAGCAGCGTCTTCATTTTATTGTGAATCCGTTCAACATCTTCGACTTCACATAAGCCCCTTGCTACCACCGGCTGATTGGTTATAACGATTGCCAAATACCCGGAAGCATTGATTTTACGAATTGCTTCAACTGCACAGTCTTCCAGTTCAAATTGATCTTCTTGATAAATAAATCTATTTTTCCTATTGATCGTACCATCTCGATCCAAAAAGATAGCTTTCTGCATCCGCTGTAGATTGCGCGCCGCAATATAACCACTGGCGAGTTCTTTTTCAGCCACCTGAATCCGTTCTACCGTACCAACATCTTTGATATATTCTGGCGACCGATAAGCATACACCGCTTCTCCGGACTGGATCATCCCGGTTAACAATTGCTTTTCCAAGTCGGTTTTTACCGGTTCCGTAACTTCATCACAGATTGAAGCATCAAACAAATACAAACCTGCATTGACGCAGTTATCATACCAATAATCACGCACATTATTTTTCGAGTCAAACCGTAGTATACGGTCGTCATCATCCGTTACCACCAGATCAGAATCAAACGGATGGGTATTCGGATGAACAAACAAAGTGGCTTTCGCCTCTTTCATACGATGGAACCGTATCATACGCTGGAGATCAATATCAAACAGCACATCGCCAAATACAAGCAGGAAATCTTCGCCAGAAAGCATCGGACGAAGATAATAAAACGCTCCCGCAGTTCCCAAAGGTGAAATTTCCTCGATATAACGGATTCTCAGCCCCATTTCTGTTCCATCGCCAAAGAATTCTTGTATCTTATGGCCCAGATGGCCGATAATCATCACAATATCGGTAATGCCATTTGCCTTCAGCTGTTCTACCTGCCATTGCAAAATCGGTTTCCCACATACCGGCGTCATCGGTTTGGGAATTTCATCTTTGGTAAGGGACAGAAGGCGTGTCCCCTTTCCGCCGGCCATAATCACTGCCTGCATTTAAATCACCTGCTCAACCGTATGCGCCACCGCGTCATCCGATGAATACGTTGCAGACCAACCTGCTGCATGAATCTTGCTCAGATCATAGGCAAATACCGGAACATCGCCCTTCCAGCCCCCTCGACCGCCGGTATATTCAAACGGAATACCGGGTAGGCCCATTTTTTCACATACGATTTCCGCAATGCGCGTAACCGAAGTTTGCGTCTCAACGCCAATGTTATAAAGCGTAACACCCTGCGGCACATCTTTGAACCGCATAATACCATTCACCAAATCATATACATGCATATACGGCTTGGACTGTGTTCCATCACCCAAAATCCTCAGGTGCGACGGATCGTCTTTGAGTCGCTTTACAAAGTCAAAAATGACACCATGTGTCAATCTCGGACCAATCACATTGGGGAACCGGAAGACGAGCACACTCATGTCATTCATATAGCTATATGCGGAGATCAGCGCTTCCGAACCCAGTTTTGCTGCACCATAATACGAAATTGGCTCGAGTGGTGTCGTATTCTCCGCCACTTCGCTGCCCATTTTTTCACCGTATACTGCCGACGTGGATGCAAAAAACAGCTTTTTCACCTGATGCCGACGCATACATTCAATCAGATTAAAAGTTGTCGTATAGGTGTTTTGATACTCAATAACCGGGTTGTTTGCACTTGCCTGAATATCAGAATTGGCAGCAAGATGGAACACATATTCCACCTTTTCCTTCGCAAAAATACGATCCATTGCTTCCAGATCGCAAATATCCTGCTCATAGAACGTAAACTTCGGCTCATCTGCAAGATGCTCGATATTTTTACGCGTGCCAATAAAAAAATTATCGACACAGACTACCTCATGCCCTTCCTTCAAAAGTGCATCGACCAAATGACTTCCAATAAACCCTGCGCCACCTGCTACCAATACTTTCATTGTCGTGTCTCCTTTTTATCTCCAGTATTTATCGCCAATGTAAACAACCGATGCGCCATCTCTTTCAAAAGCAAAGTCAAAGCGACGCAGCCCCAACGCAACACGCAGCCGTTCCTGCTTATCCGGTTCACAGAAGAACAGCAGGAATCCCCCGCCACCAGCTCCTAATAATTTTCCACCGATTGCACCATTTTTCATAGCCGTTTCATATGCGCGATCAATATCTGGATTGGAAATGCCGGATGCCAGCGTTCGCTTTAATGTCCATCCATCATTCAGCAATGCACCAAAGGAGGACAAGTCATTTTGCTCTAGTGCAGATTTCATCTCCTCCGCAAGTTTGCACATCTGCTTCAAATTTTCAGCTTTGGCCGCATCATCAATATTCTTTTTTTGTTCCTGCAGAATGCTGTTTGCCGAACGCGTGCTGCCGGTATAAAACATCACCAAGTGCTTTTCCAGTGCTTTATACGTCCCTGGTTGCATGACAATCGGTTCTACCGAAACCGAGCCATCCCGGTTAAACCGAATAAAATTCAAACCGCCAAAGGCTGCCGCGTATTGGTCTTGCTTGCCAATCGGACTTCCCAGCTTTTGAATTTCCACTTCACAGGCCTTCTCTGCCAGTTTTCCCTTTGACATAAACTTGCCCTGATAACAAGCGATTGTGTTCAAGAGGCCAACCGTAAATGTGCTGGAAGAGCCCAGACCGGTTCCTCCCGGCACATCTGCCGTAGAACTGATTTCCACACCACTTACACCATACTCGTTAAGAACGCAGTTAAAAATTCGGTGTTTAATCTGCGAAATATCCGTTACCAATTCATTCTCAGAATACTTAAGCAGTGTAGATTTCTCATCAAAATAAGGATGAATGGATAAATAGCAGTATTTATTAATGGATGTACTTAATACACATCCACCATATTTTTCATAAAAATTTGCCATATCGCTTCCACCGCCGGCAAAACTCACACGGAAAGGTGTCTTTGTAATAATCACGACATATCCTCCTTCATACTATCCAAATTACCGACGTACTAACTTTCGCTTAGCCTTTTTGAGCAAAGATAAAATATACGCCCCCGCTGATAATCCAAAAAACTTCATAAAAATATAAAATGCGTTTGTAATAGGATATCTCGACGGATATAGTACAGATTTCCAATCACTAAATGCATTATACGCCGCTTTTCGATCCCTTTTATCAACCTCGCGGATCAGTGCAATATTCAGCAAATATTCAAACCGATATTGTTCTTTCAACAAGTCTGCAAATGCAATGGTTTCAGACTGATCCAGTATCAAAATACTATTTTCAATTACAAATGTCACATCCTGCACCCTTTTTGCACTCACAACATTCATCAAGGACGCAACTCGACCCATGCGATAGAAGTAATACGGTTTGTTCCAAAATTCTATTTGAGGATTACTAGCAAATACCCTTGTTGTATAATCAATATCTTCGCTTGTTCGGTTTTCCAAAAAGCTGATGCAATTTTCCTCCAAAAAACGCCGACGGTAAATGTATCGCCATACATTCCAAAAACACTTTTTTTCGCGTAACACGGTAGGTAAGGCAGACAATCCCGCGTCATGCGGTGTATTCCCCACTTGATTGACTACTCTTTTCACCCCAGTAGAAAACAGCTGAATGTAATCAGACATATATACGTCCGTCTCATCCGGATGCTGCCGTATGTATTCCATTAGCATCGACAGATTTTCAGTATCAACCACATCGTCACTATCAAGGTAAATGATAAACGTCCCTGTACTGTTTTCCACTCCGCAATTACGCGCATTAGAAAGTCCCGCCCCGTTTTGTATCACCAAACGAACAGCCGCATTCCGCTGCGCATACTCCATGGCGATTTCATTGCTGCGATCCGTCGAATTACCAACCACCAAAATGATCTCACAATCGGAATCTGTCAACGGTAAAACACTGTCCAGGCACTCTGACAGATAATCTTCTACTTGATAAACAGGAATAATAATCGCAAAAAGCAAATTCGTTTTCATATCCACAAATCATTTCTCTCATATTTTGGTACCAAGGGCAAACATCTTTTTTCGCTTTGGATACACAACCGCATGTTATCCCATCTGCGATATACTAGAGTCAAGACGCTTTTACATTTCAGTTTATTTCCCGAGTCCATTCACCAGTAAAACCGTCATTCTCCCAATCCAACCAAAGCGCTCTGTAAAATTTCAAAAATGGGCATTTTCGCCAAACAGAAACGCATATAACCATTAAAATGATACTACAAACCCCTGCATTTTGCAAGTAATTTGCCGCACTTTATTCTGCCATTCCTGCCAGGCACCATTACCAATTTTTCTGCTAAAAAACCTTCTTTTCTATCTGCAACGCAATTACCACCAAGGAACCCCCCATAAACATAATGAAATAATTACCAAATCCACTTCTTTTCTGCGTTCTTGGGATATGAAAAAAACGCACTTTTCCTTGTCAGAAAAGTGCGTTTTTTGGCGGAGACGGAGAGATTTGAACTCTCGCGCCGGTTTCCCGACCTACTCCCTTAGCAGGGGAGCCCCTTCACCAGCTTGGGTACGTCTCCATGTCAAGTAGTAGCTTCGCCACGATAAATGGTTGGCGGAGCGGGTGGGATTCGAACCCACGCGCCCTTTCGGGCAAACGGTTTTCAAGACCGCCTCGTTATGACCACTTCGATACCGCTCCGTATCTTGCCCGATAAGCAAGAATTATTATACCATCCGTTTTTCCCTTTGTCAATCCTTTTTCAGCGTCTGCTCCCATTCTGCCTGTTTAAAGCCAGTCAGCACGAAATTCTCATCCACCAGCAACGGACGCTTGACCAACATGCCGTCGGTTGCAAGCAGCGCCAGCTGTTCCTCCTCGCTCATATCCGGCAGCTTGTCCTTGAGGGCCAACGCCTTATACTGCATGCCGCTGGTGTTGAAAAAGCGCTTGAGCGGCAGACCGCTGCGCGCATACCACGTCCGCAGTTCTTCTTCCGTCGGGTTGTTCTGTTTGATATCGCGCTCGTCAAATGAAATTCCCTGCTCTTCCAGCCACTTTCTGGCTTTCTGACAGGTCGAGCACTTGGGATAACAAAGAAACAGCATCACACTCTTCCTTTCCATTCATTTATTCTGATACATTGGTTGTGCCATGTTCGCGGCATAATACAAACAGCTCCGCCGCCAGCAAAATGCATGCCGCCACCGACAGACAGCCGCGCAGCACCATTTTATCCGACCACTCGGGCATTGTCACCCCCATCAAACGGGAGAGACCGTAGCCACCCATATCGGACACCGCCATGGTCGTTGTCACTGCACTGCAAAAAGCCAGCCACGCCGGATGCGGCTTGCCATACAGCAGGCGCGCCAGATGGTAAAACGCCAGCACCAGAATCACGTCCGCCACAAGGCCAAACGCAAAGGATGCCAGCTTCGGATCGACGCAGGTCATACGGTAGTTGACCAGCAAATGCAGGCAGCTCCACAGCAGCGGCACCAGCGTCAGCTTGGCGGACTGCTCGGTCATTTCGCTGCCCTGTGCTTTGGCCAGTCCAATGGCACACAGGCCACACAGAACGGTGACCGCCGCATATACAATTTCGAGCGCCTTGGCCCAACCCGCAGCGTCCTCCTCGCCAGTCGTCATCGTCAGATAGAGATACCCCACGCCTCCGACCAGAAGCAGCAGACCGGAAATCACTGCCGCCATTCGGAAACCCACGCTTTGCGTACCCAGTAGCTGCTCAAACGGCAGGTCATTTGCTGCGCGCAGCGGTATGCTTAACACCGCGTACACCACCGCAGCCACTACTAACAGTGCGGTAAAATACCACACCCATGCATCGCCCACCGCAGGCAGACCCGTTCCAATACCAAAGCCGTTCAGCATATGCAGCGCGCGCACCACCACACCCGGCAGACACAGCGCAATCGCCAGAACCGGCAATACCTTTGCTTGTTTCATTCCGCTCCCTCCAGAGGTCTTTGACATACGAAATCAGTATACCACATACTGCCCTGCTCTTCAAGTAACGGTATGAAAACAGCCCTTTCCGGCCTGTAACGCCGGAAAGGGCTGTCTGCTTAAAACTACCTTCTTCGTCGGACCGGTTAATATCGGCCTGCCTTAGGCATTTGCTCCGCCTCGCGCGCGGAAAACTCCGTATTGGCAGGTGTTTCGCGTTTCATGCCGAATTTCAGCAAAATCGGCGTGACCAGCGTAGTAACGATGACCACCAGCACGATTGCCGGGAACATTTCAGAGTTAATAAGTCCCGCCTGCTCGCCCTTCTGCGCCACAATCAGCGCGACCTCACCGCGAGAGACCATTCCAAGGCCGATGGAAATTGCGTCATACATCTGGAAGCCCATCATTCGAGCACCCAGACCGCAGCCGATAATTTTAGACAGGATGGCCACAATCGTCAGCACCACCGCAAACAGCACCAACTCGCCTGTCAAGCCGTCCAAATTGGTTTTGATACCAATCGACGCAAAGAACAGCGGTGAAAACAGCATATAGCCCAGCACATTAGTTTTGCTGGCCACATAGTCGCGCGTGTCCGAAAGGTTGCACATAACGATACCGGCGAAATACGCGCCCGTAATATCAGCGATGCCAAAGAGCGTCTCTGCAACATAGCTCATCAAAAAGGCAAACACCAGCGCGTAGATAGCAATGCGCCGATGCTTATGCCAGCGCTGCTCCATCTTGATAAACGCCTTGTGCATCACAAAACCGACCACAAGAACAAAGATGAAGAACGCGAAAATCCGTCCGAACACCAGAAGCGGCTTGACCGATGGGTCGGTAAACGCAGTCAGCACGGTCAGCACCACAATACCGAGAATATCGTCAATCACCGCTGCACCCAATATCGCCGTGCCGACCTTGCTTTTCAGCTTTCCCATCTCGCGCAGCGTTTCCACCGTGATGGATACCGAGGTTGCGGTCAGCACCACGCCGATAAAGGCCGCTTTGAGCATGTTCATGGGGTCTGCCGGTTCGCTCCTGAAAATCAGGTAGCATCCCATGCCGCCCGCGAGCGGTACCAGCACGCCGATGACCGCAATGATGAAGGACGCAAAGCCGGTGGTTTTGAGTTCCTCCAAATCCGTGTCCAGACCTGCATTGAACATCAGGATAATGACGCCGATCTCTGCGGCTTTCACCAGAAAATCCGTTTCTCCTACCCACGCAAGGCAGCTCGGTCCTACCAGCACGCCGGCCACCAACGCACCGACGACCTGCGGCATGTGTACCCGTTCCGAGGTCAGACCGAAGATTTTGGTGAACAGCATGATGATCGCAATCGTCAGAAGAAAATCATATGACACAGCGACACCGCCCCTCTCATTGTAATAACGGAATATCTACCATTATACAACTTTTTTCTAATTCAGCCAGTGCGTTCTTGAAAAATACAGCCGTTGTTTTACACAAAAAGCATTCTCTTTTTTTGTTGATAAGATACACGTCTCGTACTTTTTTACGCATTTATTTGCTTTTTTGTACTTTTTCAGCGAACAGCCGTACAAGCATCTATGCCGCGCCTTTCGTACTGTATGCAAAAAAGACGCCTTGCAGACTGCTGTTCTGCAAGGCATCTTTCAAACCGGTCCTATTCTTTTATTTTTCCACCTTGGGCGAATGCTCACGAATCTCCTTGATTTTCTCGATGCCTGCCGTCAAGCACTGCTGCAGGCCTTCCATATCCTCCGCCGACACATTCCGCTCCAAAAACAGCAGCTCAATCGCATGCGACAGCTGCACCATCACGTTGGCCGTCTCGAGGAACTTGGGGAAATTGTGCGACTGCATCGCGTTGCGGAACTTGCGAATATCGCGCGTGATGAATTCCACCACTTCGCCCTCCCCCTCAAAATCGCCGTAGGAGATGGGATACGGCTCGACGCGCTGCAAGTAATACTTATCCCGCTTGGTCACGTTGAACACGTATGTCACGCAAACCTCGTCGTCCAGCTGGAATTTGGCAATATACATAATACCGTTGCGCACTTCCTTGATGGAGGTAGCGCCGATCTGACGCAGTGATACATTGATGATATCACCGGAAAAACTGCTCGTTATCATATGATTTCCTTCTTTCTTCCCCTGTCATGCATCAATGAAAGCGAACCAGCAGGTAAACGGTAGAAATAGCAACCGTCAGAATCATCATCGGGAAGCCCACACGGAGATACCGCATAAAGGTGATCGGATGGCCGTGCTTGGCTGAAATACCCGAAAGCACCACGTTGGCCGATGCACCGATCAGCGTGCCGTTGCCGCCCAGACATGCGCCCAGCGACAGCGCCCACCACAGCGGTGTAACCTCCATGCCTTCGGCCTGCATTGCCAGAATCAGCGGAATCATAGTCGCCACGAACGGGATGTTATCCAGGAAGGACGAAAACAGCGCCGACCCCCACAGAATGAGCACCATCAGCAGTATTGTGTTGCCGCCCGTTACCGAAACCAGTGCATTGCCCAGCGCAGTGATAACGCCGGTCTGCACCATACCACCGACTACAACAAATAGGCCGGTGAAGAACAAAATGGTTGACCATTCTACACCGAGCACGATTTCTTCCGTATCCTGCTTACCGATCAACAACATTATTGTAGCACTTGCCAGCGCAATTGCGCAAGAGTCTACGCCGATCGAGCTATGGAAAACAAAGCCCAGCACAACCAGAACGATCATAACCACGCTCTTGACCAGCAGCGCATGATCCTTAATCGACTTCTGCTCGTCCAGCTGCATAACTGCTGCCATCTTATCCGGCTCTACAACCATCTTGCGTCCGTACAGGAAGTAGAAGCACAGGCAGACCGCAATCATAATAAAGACAACTGCCACGCCGGTATTGAGCACAAAGTCCACAAAGCTCAGTCCGGCCTGCGAACCGATCATGATATTCGGGGGGTCACCGATGAGGGTCGCTGTACCGCCGATGTTGGAGGCAAGAATCTGTGTGAACAAGAACGGCACCGGATTAAGCCCCAGAATACCGGTGATCGCAATCGTCATCGGGCCGACCAGCAGGACCGTAGTCACGTTGTCCAGGAAGGCCGACAGCACCGCCGTGAGAATGACAAACAGCAGCATGATCTTCCACGGGTTGCCTCCCGCGATTTTTGCCGCCTTGATCGCCACATACTCAAACAGACCGGAGTTACGTACCACAGCGACAAACAGCATCATACCAATCAAAACGCCGATCGTGCTGAAGTCAATGTAGCTGACCGCATCATCCACCGTCAGCACATGCAGGAAGATTAGCACAACTCCACCTGCTACCGCCGCCACGGTACGATGTACCTTTTCCGATACAATCGCAAGCATAACGATCAAAAAGACCACGACGGAAAGAATTTGCATGGTATTCATTTTCTTTCCCCTTTCCCGCGCGACGCCATGCGTGCGTGCGCGCCTTTAAATTGTTTTTACGACATATTATACTCCTGGATTTCGCGGGTTTTCAATGTTCAATTCCCCCTGATTTGCAGGGTCTTATCAGAAAAGTTTTTGTCATTTAGCACGAAATCCCATCGTTTTCTTTACGTTTTTTTAACGACGTTTCCCAGTTTCTATTTTTCGGCCGTTACAAACCCTTTTTGCACACATGACAACGCCCCCGATGCCATAATAGCGTCGGGGGCGTCGTCCATTTGGGTGTTGTATATAAGAATGAGGAGTGTATGGCTTGATTTATGCCTGCGGCTGTTCCGCAGCAGCAGACCGGAGCGTCAGCTTGTCGTCCTCGGCATCCAGCGTCACATGTTCGCCGGACTTGATCTTGCCTTCGAGCGACTGCTCGGCAACCAGATCCTCGACTTCGTTCGTCACCGCGCGGCGCAGCGGGCGCGCACCGTAAACCGGATCGAAACCAGCCTTGGCAAGATGCTTCTTGGCTGCGTCGGTCCAATCCATGGTGATACCCATTTCCTGCATACGCTCGGCAACCTTGCGCAGCATACCGTCCGCAATCTGGGCAATCTCGTCCTCGCTCAGACGGTTGAACACGATGATGTCGTCAATACGGTTGAGGAATTCCGGACGCACCACGGTTTTCAGCTCACTCAGCACGTCCTCCTTGATCTGCTCAAAGGTACGCTCGGCCGTATTTTCTCCACCCTCGGCAAAGCCCAGCGACTTGCGGGCGTTGCCCGTAATCTTCTGCGCGCCGATGTTGGAGGTCATGATGATGATGGTATTCTTGAAATCCACATGGCGGCCCTGACCGTCGGTCAGCACGCCGTCCTCAAGGATTTGCAGCAGGATGTTGAACACATCCGGGTGTGCCTTTTCGATCTCATCGAACAGCACAACCGAATACGGATGGCGGCGTACCTTTTCGGACAGCTGACCGCCCTCATCGTAGCCGACATATCCCGGAGGCGAACCGATCATGCGGGAAACCGCATGCTTTTCCATGTATTCCGACATATCAATGCGGATCATGGCGTTTTCGTCACCGAACATCGCTTCTGCCAGCGCCTTGGACAGCTCGGTCTTGCCTACGCCGGTCGGGCCGAGGAACAGGAACGAACCAATCGGACGCTTGGGGTCGCGCAGGCCGACACGGCCGCGGCGAATCGCCTTGGCGACCGCAGTGACGGCCTCATTCTGGCCGATGACACGCTGATGCAGCGTATCCTCGAGGTGCAGCAGACGCTGACCCTCGTCCTCGGTCATCTGGGCAACCGGGATGCCGGTCCAGCCCGAAATGACGGCCGCGATGTCGTCCTCGGTTACCGCGCCGTGAGTCTTGGTCTGCTGCTCAGACCACTCCTTGCGGCGTGCTTCGAGCGCTTCGCGCTTGTTCTTCTCTTCATCGCGCAGCTTGGCGGCGTTCTCGTAGTCCTGCCCCTTGACAGCCTCTTCCTTCTTCGCGGCGATGGCGGTAATTTCGTCCTCCATCTGCTTGAGGTCGGGCGGTGTGGTCAGCGTGGACAGGCGAACCCGCGAGCAGGCTTCGTCGATAACGTCGATTGCCTTATCCGGCAGGAAACGACCGGTTACATAGCGCACAGACAGCTTGACGGCAGCTTCGATGGCTTCATCCGGAATCTTGATGCGGTGATGTGCTTCGTAGCGGTCACGCAGGCCCTTGAGGATTTCGACTGCGTCCTCCGGACTCGGCTCGTCAATCTGAACGGGCTGGAAACGACGCTCGAGCGCTGCGTCCTTTTCGATGTTCTTGCGGTATTCATCCAGCGTGGTTGCACCGATGACCTGCACTTCACCGCGGGACAGGGCGGGCTTCAAAATGTTCGCAGCATCTGCCGCTCCCTCAGCAGCGCCCGCGCCCATCAGCATATGCATTTCATCGATGAACAGAATGGTATCCTTGTTTGCGGTCAGCTCTTCGATGACCTTTTTGATGCGCTCTTCGAACTCGCCGCGGTACTTGGTGCCCGCGATCATGCCGGTCAGGTCAAGCGATACGACGCGCTTGTCCTTCAGCGTCTCCGGGACATCGCCCGCGACAATCTTCTGCGCCAGTCCTTCGACCACGGCGGTCTTGCCGACGCCGGGGTCGCCGATCAGTGCAGGGTTGTTCTTGGTACGGCGGGACAGAATCTGAATGACCCGCTGAATTTCCTTGCTGCGGCCGATAACCGGGTCGAGCTTGCCCTCGCGGGCAGCAGCGGTCAGGTCGCGGCCGAACTGCTCGAGCGCGTCACCTGACTTGCCGGATGCACCGGCAGCGCCGGGGCCTTCGCCCTGTTGTACGCCGCCCAGCACTTCGCTGAGCTTTTCGGCCACCATCTGCGGGGTGACCTTGAGGTTAGCCAGCGCGGTCAGCGCAACGTTCTGTCCCTCGCGCAGCAGGCCGAGCAGCAAATGTTCGGTGCCGACGTAGTTCGTCCCCATCTGGGCGGCGGACTGGATGGACAGCTCAATGATGCGCTTGGTGCGCGGGGTCATGCCCTGCGGAGCGGTGCTGTCGGGCGTGCCGCGGCCGGACAGCTCTTCAATCTGCTTCACCAGTGCGTCATCGGTCACGCCGCAAGCAGCCAATGCCTTGGCCGCCGGGCCGCCCTCTTCACGCAACAGGCCGAGCAGCAGGTGCTCCGAGCCGATATAGCTGTGTCCAAACGATGCAGCGGCCTCCTGCGCCTTGGTCAGTGCCTGCTGCGCACGCTCGGTAAAACGATTCTGATAAAACATAGGTCAACACTCCTTTCCGAAAGGGAAAAGTCCAAGTTCGGTTATTCTAAAATCAGGTTCTTTGCCGCCTCACGCAGCAATTCTGCGCGTTTGCGGTCGCGTTCCTGCGGCGCGCCGTTCAGCATCGCCGGACGGATGCGCTGCTCGAGTTCATATAGCTTCTGCGGCTCTACGCCCGACAGCAAGCCCATTTGCAAGCCGACCAGCACGTCAGACAGGCACTGCACGGCTTCGCCGGTGTCAATCAGATAAGCGGAACGCAGCGTGCCTGCCGCGCGGTAGATACGGTCGCGCAGACCAGCTTCGTTCTGGCTGCGCACCTGCTCGCGCGCCTTCTTTTCTGCGTCAATGATGGTGGTTGCAGTCTCAACCAGCTTATCGGTCAGCTCAGCCGCAGAAGCGCCCAGCGTGACCTGATTAGAAATCTGATAGAAGCCGCCGACCGCCTTGGAGCCTTCGCCGTATGCGCCGCGCACCGCGCAGCCACGGCTGCCGGCGTAGCCGGTCATTCGGCCAATCTCGCCCGTTGCCGTCAGCATGGGCAGATGCAGCATGATGGAAGCCCGCAGGCCGGTGCCGATGTTGGTCGGGCACGCGGTCAAATAGCCCAACCGCTCGTCGTAAGCGAACGGCAGCTCGCCTTCAATCAGCGCTGCGATGCGGTTTGCCGTATCCAAGCACTCCTTCGGGCACAGGCCGGTGCCAATCACCTGCAAGCGCAGATGATCTTCCTCGCCCACCATGATGGACACGCCGCCGTCCTTGGAGACAATCAGCCAGCCGCCGTTCTGTGCCAGCTCGGGCGAAATCAGATGCTCTTCGACCAGCTGAGAAGCCTCGGTCGAGCGCGGGATAATTTGTTTTTTCTCAAATTCCGGCCCGACGGTCGGATTATTTTGCAAGGCCGCGAACACTTTGTCCGTGATCTCCTTGTGTTGTGCTTCGGTCAAACGGAAGGGATACCCCTTCAGGTTACGGGCAAGCCGCACGCGGCTGGTTGCCGCAAGGCCGGTAAAACCGCCATGAATTTCAAACATGCTCATTTTTGCTCGCCCTCCATTCTGCGAATCTCATCGCGCAGGCGCGCAGCCTGCTCGTACTCTTCGTTTTCGACTGCGGTTTTCAGCTGTGCGCGCAGCGTCTCGATCGGGTCGGTCTTAGGCTGTTCGGGCGCAGCAGGCGCCGTGCCGATGTGGCGCGTTGCGCCGTGCACCTTTTCGACATATGGATTCAAGATATCCGAGAATGTGTTGTAGCAATCCGGACATCCCACACGGCCGGTCCGCCGCAGCTCACTTTCGGTCATGCCGCAGGTCGGGCACTTGCGCTCAGTACCCAGCAGCGTCGCCGTCGGCGCGCCCAGCATGTCGTTCCACAGGCTGCCAAAGCCGCCGCCGAGGAACGAATGGAACGGGTCGCTCCAGAAATGATTCATCGAGGCAAACGCATTTTCAAATGCGCCGCCGATATTTTCTTTCTTTGCGCAGTCTTCACACAGGTGCATTTCGCGCGTTACACCGTTTACGGTTTCCTTATAATACATCGTCGCTTCATTCTTGCCGCATTTCTCGCATTTCATAAGTCATTTCTCCTTTCGAGAATCTATCCTCAAGTGATTTTGTTAACTGTTGTTATGCTGTGGCAATGCCCATCACCGCGCATCGGAAAATCGCGGCTCGCAGACGGTTGCGGTCGGTTTTTTCCACCTCGGCCAGCGCGCCGTCCGAGCATGCCGAAAGCAGAAGCTGTGCTTCCCGCTGCGTCAGCAACTCTGCCGACAGCAGCGCGCGTGTCAGACGCGCCGCATCGCTTTGCGTCAGCCTGCCGCCGATACCGCGGGCCGCCTCCAGCAGCGTGCGCTGCTTGTCGTCCATCAGCCGCACGATGCGGATGTATCCGCCGCCGCCGCGCTGACTTTCGACCAGATACCCGTGTTCCGGCGTGAAGCGTGTTTCAATCACGTAGTTGATCTGGCTTGGCACACACGAAAAACGGTCCGCCAGACTTTTGCGCTGCACCTCGGCCACGCCGCCGCCCGACGAAAGCATCTCGCCGATAAAATCGGCTATGACATCCGACATTTTCATGTGAACACCTCCTTCGGTCCCGGTCTCTTATCTGACCTTTCCTGACCTTTGTCTATATTATAGGGGAATTTGAATGAAAACGCAAGAGAATTTTCTGACCATTTCTGACCATTTGACGGATGTATCAATTGAAAATCCATTGTTTTCTCTTTATTTCTAATTCAATCTCTTTTTTTCATTGTTTTTTATTTTCTGACTTTTACTTGGTCCTGCCAAAAGTTAACCATTGCTAACCACTGCTTTTTGTTGCTTTTTCTCATTCTTGTGTTACAATAAATGTGTAAATTCAAATGGAGGTGCAATACCAATGGCATATGTTATTAGCGACGCTTGCATCAGCTGTGGTTCTTGCGCGGGCGAGTGCCCGGTAGGCGCTATTTCTGAGGGCGACGGCAAGTACGAGATCAATCCGGACGCTTGCATCGACTGCGGCAGCTGCGCAGGTACCTGCCCGGTAGGCGCTATTTCGCAGGGCTAATTGTTTAGCATAGAAGCGAAATACCTAACCAAATCCGGTATTCCGGAACACAATAACGCCTGAAAGCGGTTTTATCGCTTTCGGGCGTTTTGCTTTGTTTGTATTTTCTGCACACACATGTGATATATACAAAACAAAACGAGCCTGTCCCAATGGACAGGCTCGTTTTTATATGAATTTCAGTGCAAAATCCGATTGCCTCAGGCGCAGACTTACTTGGAAGCCTGTGCAGCCTTAATGGCGTCGATCATCATCGGAACAACCTTGAACAGGTCGCCGCAGATGCCGTAGTCGGCAACATCGAAGATCGGAGCGGAGTCAGCCTTGTTGACTGCTACGATGCACTCGGAATCCTGCATGCCAGCCTTGTGCTGGATAGCACCGGAGATGCCCAGCGCAACATACAGCTTCGGATGTACGGTCTTGCCGGTCTGACCTACCTGATGGTCAGCCGTCAGCCAGCCGGAGTCAATTGCCGCACGGGAACCGCCGACAACGCCGCCGAACAGGCCAGCCAGCTCTTCTGCCAGCTTGATGCCGGTCTCAACGTCCTTGGAAATGCCGCGGCCAACAGAAACGACCACTTCAGCACCGGTCAGGTCAACCAGCTCCTTGGCTTCCTTGACCACTTCCAGAACCTTGGTCTGCAGGTCCGCATCGGACAGCTGCACGTCAACCTTCTCAACTGCAACCGCGTTTGCCTTCGCCTCGTCGTACTCGCCCTTCTTCAGAACGCCCGGACGAACGGTTGCCATCTGGGGACGGAAGCGCGGGCAGATAATGGTCGCCATCAGGTGACCGCCGAATGCCGGACGGGTCATCTTCAGGTTGCGGTCAGCACGGTCGAGCGCGTCGATCTGTGCCTGCGGCAGCGTGGAAGCCTCCTGCAGGAATGCAGCGTACTTCTCAACGTCCACGTCGAGGTGCGTGCAGTCCGCGGTCAGACCGGTGTGCAGACGAGCTGCGCAGCGCGGGCCGAGGTCACGGCCGATGTTGGTCGCCGCGATCAGCATGATTTCCGGCTTCTTAGCCATAACAACGTCGCAAATCACCTTTGCGTAAGCATCGGTGGTGTAGGTCTCGAGCAGGTCGTCCTCCGCAACCAGAACCTTGTCCGCGCCGTAAGCGCCCAGTTCCTTGACCATTGCGTCGCCTACGCCCTTGCCGCCCAGCAGCAGGCCGCAAACTTCCGTGCCCATATCGTCCGCCAGCTTGCGCGCCTCAGAAATCAGCTCCAGCACGGTCGGCTGCAGCTTGCCCTGGCGCTGCTCACAGAATACCCATACGCCGGAAAAATCGGCGAGGTTGGTGTTATTGAATTCAGCCATTATAGTTTCTCCTTTCGATCAGATGATGTGCTTCTTGAGAAGCTCAGCTGCGAGGGTCTCGCAGGTAGCCTTGTCAGCACCTTCGAGCATCTTGCCCTGGCCCTTCTGCGGGGGCGTAAAGGACTTGAAGATGTTGGTGGGAGAACCCTTCAGGCCGATGGTGGTGGGATCGATCAGCGGATCGTCCTTGAGGGTATTGTAATCATAAACCGTAACCGGCTTGGAGTAGCAATCCATAATGCCGCCCAAAGACATGTAACGCGGAACATTCAGCTCCTTGATGCAGGTCAGCAGGCACGGAGTCTTTGTCTGGATGGTCATGTAGCCGTCCTCGAGCATACGCTTAACGGTGACGGTGTTGCCTTCCTTCTTAATGTCGGCAGCGTAGGAGATCTGCGGGATGCCGAGCTTCTCGGCGATCTGAGAGCCTACCTGCGCGGTGTCGCCGTCGATAGCCTGACGGCCGCAGAATACGATATCGTCATCCTCAAGGCCAACCTTCTTGACAGCAGCCGCGAGGATCTGGGAGGTAGCAAAGGTATCGGAACCGCCGAACTCACGAGCGGAAACCAGAACCGCCTCGTCCGCACCGCGTGCGAGCAGCTCACGGAGCATGCCTTCTGCCGGTGCCGGGCCCATGGTGATGACAACGACCTTGCAGCCGGTCTCGTCCTTGAGCTTGAGAGCAGCCTCAACCGCGTTGAGGTCGTCCGGGTTGGTGATGGTTTCCATGGATGCGCGGTTCAGAGTGCCGTCGGGATTGACTGCAACCTTACCGGAGGTATCCGGAACCTGCTTTACACAAACAATAGCCTTCATAGTTCAGTTTTCCTCCTTTACTTAGCGCAGAACCTGACCGGCGATGACCATTCTCTGAACCTGAGAAGTGCCCTCGTAGATCTCGGTGATCTTGGCGTCACGCATCATGCGCTCCATCGGGTACTCACGGATGTAACCGTAGCCGCCGTAGATCTGTACGCACTTGGTGGTAACGTCCATTGCAACCTCAGAAGCGTACAGCTTCGCCATAGCAGCTTCCTTAGTGAACGGCAGACCAACGTCGTGGTTGAACGCCGCGCGGCGAACGAGCAGACGAGCAGCCTCGATCTGGGTGTACATATCGGCTACCATCCACTGCAGGCCCTGGAACTTGTCCAGCGTCTTGCCGAACTGAACGCGCTCCTTCATGTACTGGATCGCCTTGTCCAGAGCGCCCTGCGCAATGCCGAGTGCCTGAGAAGCGATACCGATACGGCCGCCGTCCAGCGTCATCATAGCAATCTTAAAGCCGCCGTTCTCCTTGCCGAGCAGACGGTCAGCCGGCAGATGCACGTCTTCGAAGATCAGCTCAGCGGTCTGAGAACCACGGATGCCCATCTTGTGCTCGATCTTGCCGATGGAGAAGCCCGGATCGTCCTTGTCAACGATGAAAGCAGAAATGCCCTTGTTGCCCTTGGACTTATCGGTCATAGCAAAAACAACGTAAGTATCCGCGCGGCCGCCGCCGGTGATGAACACCTTGGTGCCGTTGAGGATGTAAGAGCCGTCCGGCTGCTTGACAGCAACACTCTGCTGTGCAGCGGAGTCGGTACCAGCGTTCGGCTCGGTCAGGCCGAATGCGCCGATCTTCGCGCCTTCCTTGGGCTCGATGAGCGGGCGGAGCCACTTTTCCTTCTGCTCTTCGGTACCGAATGCGTAAATCGGCCATGCGCCCAGCGTGCCGTGCGCAGACATGATGCCGCCGGTGGTACCGCAAACGCGGCTCATCTCTTCGATCGCGATCGAGTAGCAGATGTAGTTACCGCCGGAACCGCCAACTTCCTTGGGGAACTGAATGCCCATCAGGCCGTACTTCATCAGCTTCTGGACAGTCTCTTCCGGATAGCGCTCCTGCTCGTCGATCTCGGCTGCGATCGGCTCAACTTCGTTAAGCGCGAACTCACGGCACATCTTCTGGAACAGTGCTTCTTCTTTTGTAAGCCTAAAATCCATGCCATATACCTCCCAAAAAATATTCGCGGGTGTACAGAAAAACACAGCGCCCGATGCCCATGGGCCGCAGCGCTGTGTCCTAAGCCAACACCCTACTTTGGAGCATGTCTATTTCTATTATATCGTTTGCCGAGAATATGTCAAGGATTTAACACACTTTTGCGTGAGATTTTCGACCCGATTTTTTCCATTGCAGTTCGCTCTTTTTACCCTGTGTGGAATCCCGGCTTTTGTTTGCATTTTGTATATGCATGGCCGGCATCTCACACCATATCCGAGCGGTTTTTCACATATTCCGCGCCGCTTCCGCATAAGAAGCAGAGAAGGCCATTATATAAGGAGGAAAAGTCTATGTGTGGAATCGGCGGCTTTGTCGATTATGAACATGACGCGCGCCGCTATGCCGCAGCGGCAGAACGCATGCAGCGCAGCCTGACGCCGCGCGGCCCGGATGCGTCGGGCGACTATCAGGACGCGGACGCGGTGCTCGTCCACCGCCGCCTTATCGTCATTGATCCGGACGGCGGTTCGCAGCCTATGTATGCACCCGACGGAAATACCGTACTGGTATATAACGGAGAGTTATATAATACCGAAGAAATACGAAGAGACCTACTTGCGCGCGGGCATACCTTCCGCAGCCATTCGGACACCGAGGTGCTGCTGCACGCCTTTCTCGAATGGGACACGGACGCGTTCGAGCGTCTCAACGGCATTTTCGCGTTCGCCATCTGGCAGAAAAAAGAACGGCGGCTCGTACTGTGCCGTGACCGTCTGGGCGTCAAGCCCCTGTTTGTCGCGCGCTTGCAGGACGGCATCGTGTTCGGCTCGACCATCGGCGCGGTGCTTTGCCACCCGGCGGTTGAACCTGAAGTAGATGAGGACGGTCTGCGCGCCGTGCTGCTGCTCGGTCCCGCACGCCCGCCCGCGTCCGGCGTGTTCCGGCAGATCGACTCCCTGCTGCCCGGACATTATGCGGTGCTCACACCTGAGGGCTATGCCGACCGCACCTACTGGAAGCTGGAGGCACATGAGCACCCGGACGATTTGGAAACCACGATTGCACGCACACACGAGCTCATCTGCGACGCAGCACAGCGGCAGCTGGTGTCCGACGTCCCGCTCGCCTGCTTCCTGTCCGGCGGACTGGATTCGTCCATTCTGTCCATGCTGGCCGCCAAGGACTACGCTGCACGGGGCGAAACGCTGCACACTTGGTCGGTCGACTACCGCGACAACGACAAATATTTCACGAAAAACAGCTTTCAGCCCAACAGCGATAACGAATTCATTCAGATGATGGTGGATGCACTCGGCACAAAGCACCACAACGTCGTCATCGAACCCGACGCCCTGTGCGCCGCTCTGCTGCCCGCGACCGACGCGCGCGACCTGCCCGGCATGGCGGACGTCGACTCCTCGCTGCTGCTGTTCTGCGCGGCGGTCAAGAACGGCGGCACGACCGTGTGCCTGTCCGGCGAGTGTGCCGATGAGCTGTTCGGCGGCTATCCGTGGTACCACCGCGAGGAAATCCTGTTCGAGGACACCTTCCCATGGTCGCGCTCGGTCGACCTGCGGCTCGGACTGCTCGCGCCCGGCATTGTGCAAAACGGCGCGGAATTTGTCCGCGAGCACTATCTTGCCACCTGCCGCCGCGCGGAAAAACTGCCGACCGACAGCAAGAAGGATGCACGCATGCGCGAAATGTTCGTACTCAATCTGGACTGGTTTATGGCGACCCTGCTCGACCGCAAGGACCGCATGAGCATGTATTCCGGTCTGGAGGTGCGCGTTCCCTTCTGCGACCACCGCATTGTCGAGTATGCCTATAACATGCCGTGGGATTTCAAGGCGCTGGACGGACGGGAAAAAGGCGTTGTGCGCCGCGCATTTGCGCACGAACTGCCGGAGGAAATCGTCGTACGCAAAAAAAGCCCCTATCCCAAGACCTTCCACCCGGCCTATACCCGCCTGTGCGCCGACTATGTCCGCCGCATCTTCGAGGACAGCGACTCAATCGCCGCCCACCTGTTTAACCATGCCGCCGTGGAAGCGCTCATGGAAAAGCCGGAAAGTCTGGCGGAACCGTGGTACGGTCAGCTCATGCGCACCCCGCAGATTTTCGCCTATATCATCCAAATCGACCGCTGGCTGCGGCAGTACAAGGTGCGGCTGGTGTAATCCAGCCGCCCATCCCGCTTGACAAGGAGGTTTTGCCCATGCCCAATCCCACCGAAGATTCCGCCGTGCTGCGCGTGGTCGTCACGACCGCGCTCGGCGCGCTGCCGCTGGCCGACGCCTCGGTCACGGTATCGACCGCCGCGGACGAAACCGGCGCGCGTGAGCTGCTCTACTCGGTGCGCACGGACGCGGGCGGCATGACGCCGCCTATGACGCTGCCCACCCCGCCGCGCTCCAACTCCATGACGCCGGACGGCGGTCTGCCCTATGCGGTCTATACGGTTGAAGTGGCGCGTCCGGGCTACACGCCGGTCACCGCGCTGCACGTGACCATGTTTTCCGGCGTGCCTGCTGTGCTGCCTGTGGCGCTCACGCCGCTGCCGGAAAACCGGTCCTCCGCCCAGACCGACCTGACTGCCACGGGCGAGCCGCAAGTGCTGTACCACGACCAATCCAATCCCAATGCAGAGGAGTGATTCGCTTTGCCCCAGTCCCCGGTGACCATCCCGGAAACCATCACGGTGCATCTGGGCACGCCCTCATCCGCAGCACAGAACGTCACCGTGCCCTTTGCCGACTACATCAAAAACGTCGCCTCCTCGGAAATCTATCCGACGTGGCCGGAAGAGGCCATCCGCGCCAACATCTATGCGCAAATCTCCTATGCGCTCAACCGCGTGTTCACCGAATGGTACCGCGCGCAGGGATACGACTTTGACATCACCAATTCCACGCGCTATGACCAGTCCTTTGTCCCCGGACGCGACATTTTCGAGAATATTTCCACCATCGTTGACGATATGTTCAACAGCTACCTGACCCGCGGCAACGCCATCGAGCCGCTGTTCGCCCAATACTGCAACGGCACGACGGTAACCTGTCCCGGCGGCCTGAGCCAATGGGGAACGGTGCCGCTGGCTGAGCAGGGTATGACTGCGGAGGAGATTGTGCGATATTACTATGGAGACGACATCAACATTGTGCGAAATGCACCCATCGCACCCAACCTTGGCGGGTCGTGGCCGGGCGTGACCTTCCGGCTGGGCGATGTGTCCGAGGAGGTGCGCACCATCCAGAACCGCCTCAACCGCATTTCGACCAACTATCCCAACATCCCGAAAATCTATCCGGTCGACGGCATCTACGACGCAGACACCGAGCGCGCGGTGCGCGCTTTCCAGAAGCAGTTTAACCTCGGCGTGGACGGCATCGTTGGCCGTGCGACATGGTACCGCATCGCGTTCATTTACAACAACGTCAAACGCCTGAGCGAACTGGACAGCGAAGGACTGCTGCTCGACGAAGTCTCGCGCCAGTTCCCCGAAACCCTGCGCGAGGGCGCGACCGGTCCGGGCGTGCAGCTGCTCCAGTATTTTCTCGCCATTGTGGGCGAATATTACGACCAGCTGCCGCGCTGGCAGCCCAGCCAGATTGACGGTATCTTCGGTCCGCGCACGCGTGAGGCCGTCGAAGCCTATCAGCGCATGATGGGGCTGACCGTGGACGGCATTGTCGGCCGCAACACGTGGAACGCACTCGTATCCACCTATCAGTCCGTGCTGGCCGTACAGCCCGACCAAGGCTTTCTGGGCGAGGTCGCCGGTCTGCCGGATATCTTCCTGGTCGAGGGCATGCGCGGCGAATCGGTACGCGAGGCGCAGGAACTCATCAACATCATCGCGCGCGGTTATCCCGAGGTGCCGTCCGTTTCGGTCGACGGCATTTTCGGGCCTGCGACACGAAACTCGATTTCGGTCATTCAGTCGATATCCGGCCTGCCCGCCACCGGTGCAATCGGCCCGCTGACGTGGGAGGAAATGGCCTTGCTTGCGCGCGATGTGCTGGTTTCCTCGCAAACCAGCGAAGGGCAATATCCGGGTTATCCGGTGGGAGAGGAGGCGACCGCCTGATGTATACCGACAGCCAACGCAGAACGCATATTTATGATTTACAGCGCTTTCTGCGCCGCATCCAGCAGGAGCAGGGCGCAGTGCAGCCGCTCGCACCGGACGGGATTTTCGGTCCGGAAACCGCCGCCGCCGTGCGGGAATTCCAGCGGCGGGGCCGCCTGCCCGTGACGGGTACGGCAAATTTCGACACATGGACGGCCATCTACGCCGCCTATCTCGCCCTGACCGACCTTGACGCGCTGCCCGCCGCGGTCGACTTTTTCCCCGCGGGCGCGGACGCCAAACTCAAGCGCGGCGACAAAGGCCCCTCGGTCTTTGTGCTCCAGCTCATGCTGGGTACGACTACGCCGCACTTCGGAGGCACGCTTCCCGTCCCGCTCACCGGCGAATACGACGCAGATACCGAGGCCGGTGTGCGCCAAGCGCAGGGGGTATTTCTCCTCCCGCAGACCGGAGAAACCGACCGGGCCACCTGGGCGGCGCTCACGCTGTTCCACAACAGCTTTTTCGGCCGCACCCCGCTGGCGTGGACGCTGGAATAACAACGAAAAGGACGCCCGAAGGCGTCCTTTTTTTGTGTGATACCGTTATTCTGCCGCGTCTGCAGTCTCTGCAGCGGCATCATCCGTTGCTGCCGTGTCATCTGTAGCAGCAGCGTCATCTGTGGCAGCAGCGTCATCCGTGGCAGATGCGTCCGATGCCGCGTCCTGTGCATTGAGAATTTCCTTCACTTCGGCCGGCACATAATCGCGCACGTTCTGATAGGTGATCTCGTCAAAGGTTTCGGTCGTCTGTACATCCGCTTCCTGCATCCACTGGGTCAGCAGGTCGTCCATCGTACCGGCCACTGTCGTTGTCAGCAGGCTCTTGTAATTTTCGAGCTGACCGTCCACATCCAGCGGCACACGCTTGATGATATGATAGCCGTAGGACGACTTGACCAGACCGGATACCTCGTCCTCGGCCAGCGCCTTGGCGCCGTCGTAAAACTCGGTAACCATATCTCCGTCGGTGAAGATGTAGCCATCCGGATTGCCCGACAGGCCTGGGTCCTCGCTATACTCGTTCATCAGCGCGTCATAATCCTCGCCCGCGTTGATGCGGTCCAGAATCTTCTGCGCCTCGGCCTTGGCCTCCTCATCCGTGCGGATGGTCTCGCCCGTGGTGGAATCGACGGTCGAAATCAGGATGTGCTTGGCGGCAATGTAGTTATCAGCAAAATACTGCCGCAGCTCCTCATCGCTCGGCACATTGGCGCCGTTTTCGCCGTAATAGTATTCGTTGAGCGCGTTATAGCACTGGCTGATATACATAAAGTTGCTGTAGCTCTGATCCGAGAAGCCGAAGTTCGCGATTTGCTTGATGAAAGCGTCATAGCCCATCGAATCAATGGTATCCTGACGCAGCTGGCTCATCTGCTTTTCCTGATTGTAGGTCAGCTTGAGGCCCAGCTCGTTAAACTTCTGCAATACCACACGCGCATATACCGACTGATCCTTGGCAGCCTGCGGCATGGAAGCACCCAGCGTTGCAGCGGCATATTCGTCGTTCCATACGTCGCTCATGCCGAACTGCGCATACATATTGGCGTAATACGCCATGTTGTACAGCATATAGCCCGCATATTCATCCGCGCACACCTCGTCGCCGTTGACCGTCATCACGACTGGTGCGCCACTGTTCAGCGGCTGATACTGGATGGTCATGCTTGCCGTTCCCCAGATGGTACCGCCCATAACGACAACCAGCATCACAACCAGCGCGACGGCGCGCTGCACCATTTTGCTCATATTCTAACTCTCCTTATCGCGTAATCGAAACAGACTTTAATCAGTATAGCACCTTTCGGAGAACGATACAAGCAAAAACACAAAATCGTCACAATCCGTCAGGCTTCCGCTGCCGAACGTTCCAGCTGCGTATTGAAATTGCTGTAATGCTGCAGCCGCGCATGGTCGTTCCAGCCCAGCGTGCGATCCCGCGGCGTGCGATACGGGAGGCAAAACGGCTGCGAAGCGTGATAATAATTGATTCCCGTAGCGCCAAACACGCGATTTTCGTCCAGCTGCATGACATAGAGCATATAGCCTCGCGGGTTATCCGCACCCAGCGGATAGCTGATGACGCCGCTAATCTGGTTGCTGGTGTATGTGCCGAACATGTTGGTCGTCGTCACTGTATTATCGGCAAGGTCGGGAATGGGAGCGGCATAGGTTTGCCTCCGTTTCTCGTACACCAGCCGCCCGCCAATCAGGTCATAGCCGTAATCGCTGTCCTCAAAGGCGGAAAACGCATCGCCCCAGTACGCGCTGCCCTGTACCCACGCAAGGCGGTGCAGCACCGCCATGCGGTACTCCGGCAGCTCAATATAATAGGTGGATGCAATCATCGTATCCTTACCGGGCGAAATCTCCGGCTCAATCGGCGCACGTTCGGGCGCGTTGGTCTGGTCGCACAGCGTCATACTCTGCGCATCCGGGCCAAACGCCAGCATCTCCGCGCAGCAGGCGACATGGAACGCGCCGTCCAGTGCGCGCACGTCCTCATCCTTGAGGTCAGCCAGCACCTCGTCCGGCAAACCGAGGTCAGCGAGCTGCTGCCGGATTTCAGCCTCCCCGTGCTCCTCCATCGGCGCGGCATCCAGCCGCGGATGGTTGACGCACACGCTCAAGGCCAGCATGAGCAGCAGGCAGCCGCCGAGAAAGCCCCATCTCACCGCGCTCGTGTTCAGACGCACGGGAGCGGCTGTAAAGCAGTACCCGGCTTCGCCCATCGCCTCGCCCAGTCGGAACAGTGCGCGCACGATGCACACAAAGGCAATCAACATCGGAATCGCGGCCAGCCAGCTGTGCGCCAGCGGCGAAAACGCCAGCACAAGGATGAACCCTTCCCAGCACACCGCCGCTTTGAGCGGGTCGCTCTTCGGTTCGATGTCCGCCGTACGGCACACCTGCCGCAGTCCGGCACGCAGCGCAAGCATCTGCACAATCTGAATGCCCATGCCCGCCAGTCCGAGGCCGATATCCAAATTACCCGTTGGCAGCCAAGGCGTGACCGACAACACCAGAAACGCGCCCACCCAAACCAGCCGCACAACAGAAAGCGCCCACGCCAGTCGAAAGGCCGCTCCGTTGCGGCGCAGCGCGCGGAAACCCAAATATTGCAGCACCACACCCACCGCAGGCAGCAGGTATTGCAGATACAGAAAATTAAGCGTGATGCCGGTCAGCGCCAGCCCTCCTGCAATGCGGTCAATCGGCTCATGCCACGGATTGACCTCATCGACCACGCCCTGCGTGGGTATGGTATCGGCAATCTCCTGCTCGATCATCCGGTCAAATTCGTCCCGTTCCGGTCCGGTCATAGCGCGTCACCTCCCAACGCCTTTTGCAGATGGCGGCGCAGACGGTACAACCGTCCCTCGACCGCTCGCTCGGTTAGTCCCATTTCCGCTGCGATCTGCGCGGTGGACTGCAAATAATAATACTTGCGGTAAAACAGCATCTGCTCGGACGCACCGAGCGCGTCAACCGCCTTTTGCAAAAGCTGCGTGCGCTCACGCCGCAACACCACCTCCTCCGGCGAGGGAGAAGCCCCTGTCTGCTCATCCCACGTCTCGTCCGGCGCGCGCCGACGGCGCAGCCGGTCGACCGCTGCGTTGCGTGCCACAGCCGTCATCCACGCGGCCAGCGTGCCCTTTGCGCGGTCAAACGACGCAAACCGCTCCCATACGTGCAGGAAAACATCGCTGACGCATTCTTCCGTGTCCTGCGCGTCGCGCAGGATGCCGCGCACAATGTACTGCACCATCGGACCGTACTGCTTTTGCAAAAGCGTTACGCCCTCCGCATCGCCCGCAGAAAGCAGCGCGAGGATTTTGTCGTCCATGCTGCCGCCCCCTTTCTCTATCCTGTCTACCTATATCTACGCAAACTCCTTGCAAAACCCACGCAACTTTCCATAAAAAAACGGCACAGCAAATGCTGTGCCGTTTTGGATTGTGCGTTCTTTACTCCATCAGGCCGACGCAGTCGTAATACGGCTTCTCGGCAATCAACTTTTTGTTATCTTTAAACAGAGTATGACCAAGCGTAATCACCAGATAATCCGCCTTGGCGAGAATCTCCTCAAAGGAGACGTTGGGAATGCCCTTTACTTCGCTGTCCTTTGCAAACGGCTCACAGGCGATGACCTTGACGCCCTTCTCCTGCAAAATATGGCACAGCTCAATCGAGGGGGACTCGCGCAAGTCGTCCACATCCGGCTTATAGCTCAGACCGAGCACGCCGACCGTATCAGTGACCTTGCCCATCTTGGAGACGACCTTTTCGGCTACGAAGCGCGGCTTGTTCTCGTTGCGTTCACGCGCGGCGAGGATAACCTTGGCCTCCGCCGGGAACTGCTCGTAGATGAACCACGGGTCAACGGCGATGCAGTGACCGCCCACGCCCACGCCCGGCGTCAGGATATTGACGCGCGGGTGGCAGTTAGCGAGCTTAATCAACTCGAATACGTCAATGCCCATCTTGTCGCAGATGACCGACAGCTCGTTCGCGTACGCAATGTTGACATCGCGGAAGGTGTTCTCGGTCAGCTTGCACATCTCGGCGGTCAGGTCGTCGGTCTTGTGCACGACGCCCTTTTCCAGCACCTTTTCGTAGATGGACGCAGCCATTTCAGCGGCTTCCGGGGTGCGCGCGCCGACAATGCGGTCGTTGTTCTTCAGTTCATACATCATGTTGCCCGGGATGACGCGCTCCGGGCAGTGCGCAACATGAATCTTGTCCATGTCGATGCCGGACTCCTCGGAGAGCACACGCGCGAGCATTTCGGTGGTGTGCGGCGGCACCGTGGATTCCAGAATCACCAGATTGGGCGCTTCGAGCACCTTGCCCGCCATGCGGCCTGCGGATTCGACATACTTGAGGTCAGCCTTGTGGCTGCCGGTTTCATCCTGATAGAACGGCGTGGGTACAGCGATATAGAACACATCGGACTTGCCCAGCTCGCTGGAGAAATGCAGATGCCCGTGTGCAACGGCGGTTTCAAACGCCTCCTGCAGGCCCGGCTCGACAATATGGATATGACCACCCTTGAGGGTTTCGATTGTTTTTTCGTTCACATCAAAGCCGCAGACTTCAAAGCCGGCTTCCGCGAGGGTGATCGCGGTCGGCAAGCCGATATAGCCCAGACCCATGACAGTAATTTTCATAATAATCTTCCTTCATTCAGCAAAATCTTCTTACATTATACCACTTTTTTTCTTAATTTCAATCAAAGGTTTGAATTTTCATACCAAAGCCGCTATAATGAATGGTATCACGAATTCACACTGTTTTGATAGGATGATTGCTTTATGATTTTCAAGGGGCTGCTTGATGACGCGCGCTCGATTCGCGACCGCGATCCGGCTGCGCGCACCACGCTTGAAGTTTTTCTGCTCTATCAGGGCTTTCACGCACTCATTTACCACCGTCAGGCGCATTGGCTGTACAAACATAAGCATTTCTTTCTCGCGCGTGCGCTTTCCCAGTTCGCCCGTCATATGACCGGCATCGAAATTCATCCGGGCGCGACCATCGGGCACCGCCTGTTTATCGACCACGGCATGGGCATTGTCATCGGTGAAACTGCCGAGATTGGGGATGACTGCACGATTTACCATGGCGTAACCCTCGGCGGCACCGGCCATGACACGGGCAAACGCCACCCGACCATTGGCAACAATGTACTGATTTCGACAGGCGCAAAGGTGCTCGGCCCGTTCACCGTGGGCGACAACAGCCGCATCGGTGCGAATGCAGTTGTATTGCAGGAAGTGCCGCCCAACTCGACCGTGGTCGGCATCAAGGCACGTGTGGTCAAAATCGACGGTCAGCGTGTGCCGTCTTACGACCTCGACCAGATCCATCTGCCCGATCCGCTGGCGCAGGAGCTGTGCCGTCTGCAGCACCGCGTCTATGTCAACGAGCAAAAGCTCAAACGCGAAGAGATCCGCGAACACGAAGCGGACGAATAATGCAAAAAGACGCTTTCACAAACGGAAAGCGTCTTTTTTTATTACTTATGCTGCCAGGAACTTGACATACAGCCGGTAACACAGCAGAATGCTCTGTTCGACCGTGCAGGACTCCTTGGGAGACAGCGTGGTAGCGGATGTACCGTTCATAATGCCGTTGGCTGCCAACAGGCCGACCCCCTCTACTGCCCACTTCGACACCTGTGCCTGATCGGCAAAGCCCGCAATGCTTGCCGCCTTGGGCGCCAGATCGGTGCCGTTGTTCTGCTCAATGTACTTGACCGCACGGGCGATCATCGTGGCGATCTCCTCGCGGTTGGTGGTAACATCGGGTGCGAATTTGTTTTCACCCACGCCGTTGACAATGCTGGCCTGACTGGCCTTCAAAACCGCCGGATTACTGCTGTCGATGAACGTGTTGGCCGGTGCGGCTTCCAGATCCTGATCCAGCATCACTTCCACGCTCTGTACGATCAACTCCGCAAACTGCTCACGGGTGATGGCTTCCTGATATTTCGGACTGCCGGTCAGCACGGGAACCAGACCGGCCTGCATGGCGGACTCGATTTCAGATACTGCCCAATTGCTCGGGCCGCCCTCACTCGGGATATAGGGAAGCTCATTTGGATCTACAACTTCGCCCTTGATGGCAAGCGCAGGTGCGCAGAACAGGCACAGGCTCAAAAGCATGCAAATCAGTTTTTTCATGTTATTTTCCCTCTTTTCTTAGAACTGGCTGGTAAATGCGGATAATTTCTGATCCAGATACTGTGCCCGGCGGCTGGTAGACATGGGCGCTGCCAGAATGGTAACCCCGTCGCTGTCCGGCTCATAGGTCAGACCCATTTCGCCGTAATCATGTGCGCCCATGAAGAAAGTACGCAGCTCCGCTGCTTCCTCCGGCGTTTCTGCCTGCGCCAGTATCGTGCGTGCAGATTCTATGTTTTCATCAGCTTGCCAGCCGTGTGCTATCTGACCTTCTGTTAAATCCTGATCATAATTCGGTAGAAAGCCGACAGGAATTTTCAGCGTCGTTGTCGCGTTGGCTTCTACCTCATAGGAGATTTGCAGGATATATTGGTACGGCACATAAACACCTGCATCGATTATTTCAGAGCCTTCACTGAATTTGGCATAGGGGATATAAAACAGGTCGCCCTTGTCCGGCTGCGTATTACCGGTGTTCGTGACCTCTATTACCATTTTTCCGACATAGTCCTCATCAATCGTATAGCCTGTGATGTGCGCGGAGGCCTGACCGTAGGTAACCATGGGTATCTCCTCTGCATCCGGCATATAGCCGTTATCGCCAATCAGATACAGTCCGGTCAGATCGTCGCTATCCCATGTGCGCGCATTGCTCTTGCTACCGCTTTTGTTGATCTCCGCAATCTGTGCGCCCTTGACCGTAGAACCGCCGTACTCGGTGGGAGTAAATTTACCGTCGGTGAAAACGGTTGCCTTGCCATTGTGGAAATAGCCCACATAGATGCTGCCCATCGAGTCAAAGGCATAGAACTGGCAGGGAATGACCAGCTTACCGGTGGTGTCAATATAGCCCACCTTCATAGTGTCCTTGTCCATGACTGCTGCCAGACCTTCGAAAAAGTCGAACACATACATAAAACGATCACGGTTTAAGTCAACGACCTCGCCCTTTTCATTGATGTAGTTCCACTGGTCGTTTACCAGCGCGGGCATCAAACCTTCACGGAACGGGCGCTCGCCGTACTGAAAAATGTTCTGTTGCATCAATTTGTCCCCGTTTTCCTGCCAGAACCGGTTAGCGTCCACTGCCGCACCTGCCGGAACTAACAGTACGGAGACCGCAAGCACCACCGATAGCAAAACTGCCAGTATTTTTCTCATGTTGTTCTCTCCCTTTTTTGTAAAATATTCCAATCTAATTCCTTTCAGAATCCCTATATTTAGTTATATTTTACATAGCTTCCAGACATTCGTCAAGCTTGATTCCATTTTTGGTTTTTCTGCACAACGCAAAAAGGACGCTTTCCCGACAGGAAAGCGTCCTTTTTCATTTTTCAAACCCTTCAGCAATCACGCCGAACAGCTCATTGATGCGCTCATACCGTCCCTTGAGATACAGCCAGCCAAACAGCGCCTCAAGCGCGGTCGCCTGCGAATACTCCGCAGTTGACGCCGACTTGGGCACGCTCTTGGGCTTGGCGTTGCGCCCATGGCGGTAAACCTCCTGCTCGGCTTCGTCGAGCAAAGGCAGGATGCGCTGCACGGCTTCCGCCTGCGCAGGTGCGCAGACCAGCTGCGTTGTGCGGCGGTGCAGGTTTTTCGCGGTTTGCATGCCGCCGCAGGCCAGAAACGACCGCACCATCACCTCATAAACGGCATCGCCCACATGGGCGAGCGCGAGGCTCGACATGCGGGCGATAGCAGCGTCATCCAAAATCGGATGCAGATAGTCCATTACTTGTCCTCGGATGCCTTTTCCGCAGCGGGGGCTTCCGCAGCCTTGGCAGCCTCTGCCTTAGCCTTCGCAGCAGCCGCCTGCTTTGCCTGCATCTCCTTGAACTTTGCCTTTTCCTCTTCGGTCGGCACCGGCTCGATGCAGCCCTTCGGGCAGGCCTTGGCGCACATCTTGCAGTTCTTGCACTTGTCGTAGTCAATCTTAGCTACGCCGTCAATCACATGAACTGCGTCAAACTTACAGGTCTTTTCGCACATCTTGCAGCCGATACAGCCGTTCGAGCAGACCTTCATGACCTCAGGACCCTTATCGCGGTTTACACAGTTGACGTGTACCTTTTTGGAGTCCGGGATGAGGTTAATCAGCTTCTTCGGGCAGGCCGCGACGCACTTGCCGCAGGCCACGCACTTGTCGGAATCAACCTTGGCCACGCCGTCCACAATGTGGATGGCGTCAAACGCACACGCCTTGACGCACGAGCCGAGGCCCATGCAGCCGTAAGCGCAGGCCTTGGGGCCGTTGGCAACACGCAGCGCTGCCGAGCAGTCCTGCAGGCCTTCGTACTTTGCCTTGTCAACCGCGTTGCAGCCGCCGTTGCAGTAAACGTGCGCAACCTTGCGCTCGCCTGCTTCTACGGTCACGCCCATAACCTCAGCGATCTTAGCTGCCGCCGCAGCGCCGCCGACCGGACAGCCGTTAACCGGCGCCTTGCCTTCTACAATCGCAGCCGCCAGACCGTCGCAGCCCGGGAAGCCGCAGCCGCCGCAGTTTGCACCCGGCAGGCACTCACGAACCAGCGGTACGCGCTCATCCACCTCGACCGCGAACACCTTGGCCGCGATACCGAGCAGGATGGCGAACACGATGCCCATGATAAACAGGACCGCGACCGCAGAGATAATATTTTGCATATCCATTTCTTATCTTTCCCCCTTGCTTACCAGATCGACAGGCCGGAGAAGCCCATGAAGGACATCGCGAGCAGCGCCGCGGAAATCAGCGCAATCGGGAAACCTTCAAAGCACTTGGGGCACTGGGCCGTTGCATCCAGACGCTCACGGATGGAAGCAAACAGCACGATTGCGAGCGTGTAGCCCACACCGGCGCACACGCCGTAAACCATCGAGCCGATGAACGAATAGCCGTTGTCAATGTTGGAAATGGCCGCGCCGAGCACCGCGCAGTTGGTGGTGATCAGGGGCAGGAAAATACCGAGCGCAGAGTACAGTGCCGGCATCGCCTTTTTCATGAACATCTCAACGAACTGCACGAGCGTTGCAATAACCAGAATGAACGCGATGGTCTGCATGTAATCCAGACCGAGCGGCTCGAGGATGAAATACCAGACCGCCCACGAAACCGCGCTGGCCAGCGCCATAACGAAGATAACCGCCATGCCCATGCCGATAGCCGTATCGGTCTTCTTGGAAACACCGAAGAACGAGCAGCAGCCGAGGAACTGGACAAGAATGTAGTTGTTGACCAGAACCGCTGCCACGGCAAGCGACAGCACTTCGGTCAGGCCCATTGCGTCAGGAAAATTGAAAGCCATTTACTTGTCCTCCTTTCCAGACATGATCTTCTGGATTGCTGCAAAGATGAAGCCCATCATGAGGAAGCCGCCGGCCGGCAGAATCATCATAACCGCCGGGTTGGTGCTCAGACCGGGAATGGCGAAGCCTTCCGCCGGAATAAAGCTCAGGAACGGCAGCAGGGTGGACAGGCCGGACAGCAGCGTGCCGGCGCCCAGCAGCTCACGGAAGAAGCCCATGAGGACCAGAGCAAACGTAAAGCCCAGGCCCATGCATACGCCGTCCAGAGCGGAGGGCAGCACCTTGTTCTTGGAAGCATACGCCTCGGCACGGCCGAGGATGATGCAGTTAACAACGATAAGCGGCAGGAACAGGCCGAGAGACGCCGCCAGAGACGGCACAAACGCCTGCAGTGCCAGGTCGATCATGGTAACGAAGGTTGCGATGATCGTGATGAACGCCGCGATACGGATTTTATCCGGAATAAACTTGCGCAGCGCGGAAATAACGACGTTGGAGCAAATCAGAACGATGGTTGCCGCAACGCCCATGCCAATACCGTTGGACAACGAGGTCGTCGTTGCCAGCGCAGGACACAGACCGATGGTCTGCATGAAAATCGGGTTGTCGAGGATGACGCCCGCTTTCAGCTGTTCAGAAAATTTCATTTGGCTCTTCCTCCTTTAACCCAGACTTGCGACACAGTTTGCCGCAGTGTTAACACCGAGGGTGACCGCGCGGGAGGTAATGGTCGCGCCGGTGATGGCGTTGATCGTGCCGCCGTCCTTGGAAACGGCCAGACTGCCGTCCGCCGGCTGACCGGCAAACTGTGCAATCCAGTTCTTATCGCTCTGCGACTTGGCGCCGAGGCCCGGGGTCTCGGATGCCTCGGTCACCTTGATACCGGCAACCGTGCCGTCCGCATTGATGCCGACGATCATCTTGAGTGCGCCGCCAAAGCCCTTGGGGTTGACTTCCACGCAGTAGCCTGCGTCCGCGCCATCCAGCGTCGCCTTGTATACGCCGGAAACCACCGGCTGGTTCTTATCGGCCGGCGTAGCGAAGTCCGCCGGAACCTCTACATCAGCAAATTCCGCGTCCGGAATAATCTCGCTCATTGCCTGATTGCGGGTCTCAATGCCGTTCTGCTCGATCTTGTCCTTCGTCACACTGTTAATCACGCCCAGAAGCAGCGCGCACACAAAGGTGATAAGGCCCAGTACGACGACCAGCATCAGAATGCCGCCGCCCTTTTTGCTGCTATCCATAACTTACTGTGCCTCCTTCTTCTTATCCAGCGCGTAGCCGAACTTGCGGGGATGGGTGGCCTTGTCGATCGCCCAAACCAGCGTGTTCATAATGAGGATGGAATACGAAACGCCCTCCGGCAGACCGCCGAAATAACGGATGAACACGGTCAGCAGACCGCAGCCGATGCCGAAGATGATCTGTCCCTTGGGGGTAACCGGGCTGGTGACATAGTCGGTCGCCATGAAGAACGCACCGAGCATCAGGCCGCCCGAAAGCACCTGAGACAGCATCCACTGTACGCGGGATACGTCGCCCATCGGGAACAGGAAAGTAAGTACTGCGACCGTCAGGATGTACGCGGCCGGGATATTGATGGTGATAACCTTGCGCCACAGCAGGTATGCGCCGCCAGCGATCAGCGCAAGCGCCGAGGTCTCGCCGATAACGCCGCCGGTCTGGCCGAGGAACAGCTCAAGCAGGCTCGCATCCGGCAATGCACCGGTCTTGAGAGCCGCCAGAGGCGTTGCCGTGGAGATGGCGTCGGTCACAGTGACCGAGCCGATAAGCGGCAGGGACGCATGCGGCTGGGTCCAGGTGGTCATCAGGCCCGCCCAGGATGCCAGCATGAACGCACGCGCGCCGAGCGCCGGGTTCATAAAGTTCTTGCCCAGACCGCCGAACAGCATCTTCACGATGATGATGCCGAACAGCGCGCCGAACACCAGCATCCACCACGGAGCCGAAACCGGTACGTTGAACGCGATCAGCATGCCCGTCACCAAGCAGGACAGGTCGCCGATGGTGTTCGGATGGCCTACGATTTTGTTGTAAATGGTCTCAAACACAGCGCAGGCAACCATGGTGATCACGGTCAGCACCAGCGCGCGCGGGCCAAAGGTGTATACCGCAACGCACAGCGCGGGAAGCAGTGCCACAAGCACATCCAGCATCAGGCTGCGGGTATCGTCATCCGCCTTGATATGGGGTGAGGAGGTGACGACGACTTTACTCAGATCATACATTTTCGTTTCCCCTCCTTACTTCTTCTCGGCCTCAGCCTTCGCCTTTTCGGCATCTGCCTTGGCCTTTTCTGCCGCACGCTTGGCCTGAATCTTACCCTTGGTCAGGCGGAACTGCGCCACCAGCGGGATGCGGGCCGGGCAGACATAGGCGCACGAACCGCATTCGATGCAGTCCATCACGCCGCACTCGAGCGCGTTGTCCAGATCGTCCTTCTTGCCGTACAGGTTCATGTAGTTCGGCAGCAGGTGCATCGGGCAGGCGTTGATGCACTTACCGCAGCGGATGCACTGCGGATTGGCTACGCGCTTGTCTTCCTCGCCGGAGAAGGCCAGGAATGCGTTGGTGCCCTTGAAAATCGGAATTTCAAGCGAGAACTGCGCAACACCCATCATCGGGCCGCCCATCAGCAGCTTGTTAGGCGCTTCCTTGAAGCCGCCGCAAGCGTCGATCAGCTTTTCAACCTGCGTGCCGATGCGCACTTCGAGGTTTTTCGGCTCGGCGATGGCAGAGCCGGATACCGTTACGATACGGCGGATAACCGGCATACCGGTGGTAAAGCGGCGATAAACCGCGCCGGCGGTGTCCACGTTGAACACAGCGCATCCTGCGTCCGCCGGCAGCTTGCCGGAGGGAACCTCACGGCCGGTGCAGGCGTTAATCAGCTGCTTCTCCGCGCCCTGCGGGTACTTACACTTGAGAGGATAGAGCTTGAGGCGCGGATCGTCCGCGATCAGCTTTTCGATGCCCGGGAAGGCGTCGGACTTGTTCTCCTCAACCGCGATGATCGCGTTCTGCACGCCCATGATATCGGCCAGCATTTTCAGGCCGCCGATCACTTCTTCCGGACGCTCCAGCAGCAGACGGTGGTCGCCCGTTATGTACGGTTCGCATTCCGCCGCGTTGATGATGACCGTGTCGCACTTGCCGATACCGGACTGGATTTTGACATGGGTCGGGAAGGTTGCGCCGCCGTGACCGACAATACCGGCCGAGCGAATGCACTCGATGCGCTCCTCATTGGACATGGAAGCAAAGTCGTACGGATGCACGGACTCGTGCAGGCGGTCCTCGCCGTCATTTTCGATCACAATCGACAGCACTTTGCTGCCGTTGGGATGCAGACGCGGCTCCACTGCCTTGACCTTACCGGACACGGTTGCGTGGACAGGAGCGCTGACAAAGCCGCCGGCTTCCGCGATGGGCTGTCCCAGATCCACGGTATCACCGACCGAAACGATCGGCTTGGCCGGGGCGCCGATGTGCATGGAAACCGGCAGAATAACCTGATCAGGCAGTGCCAGCTTCTCGATCGGCTTGGTGTTTGTCGCGGCCTTGTAACCCGGATCTGCATGAGTACCGGGGTGAATGCCGCCACGGAACGAATACACCATGTTTTTCACCTCTCTATTTTTTTGCGCAAGAAGAACCTGCGCCGAGGGGGCGCGGCTCCATCTTCATAAAGGAAGTTGTAAGGCCGTGCCTTGGCGCAGCCTTACAAAATAGATTATACTGTTTCTTACACCAAATAAGCAAGTCCAAAACACAAAAAATTTGACCAAAAAACAAAAAATCTTTGTGCCGCTTGATTATCTGCTGGTATTTTCTCTACTCCTTTTGTGAACAAACTGTGATTTTACATCTTTTCCACCCATCCCCAGATTTGAAAAAAGCCGGCGCGTTTCCGCGCCGGCCTGTCAGCCTTATTGCTTGTTTTTCGGATTTTCACAGTACATTTCCGTGTAAGCCGTCGCTGCCGGGTCTCCGCGCGGCGGCGTGTCCTGCGACCAGGGCGGTACCGGTGCGACCGCGGCGGAATCAATATGCGCCGCGTCGTCATACTGCGGGAACGGCTTGGGCTCGCGTTCAGGCTTTCGTTTGTCCTTCATGCCGCGCCGCCCCCTTACACCGCCACACGTCTGGCCATAAACTGAGCGGCGGTCTGGCACAGCTTGACCGTCACCTCGGTTGCCGATGTGCTTTCATCCTCGCTGACATACACCACGCAGCCGCTGACGTCCCCTTCGGTGATAATGGGTACCGCCACGACCACATTATACGCGTCGTGATCGGATACCGTCAGCTCAGGCGTTTCGTCCACACCGCGCTCATAAACCACGCGCTGTTCCATCAGCTGCTCCAGCTCGGCGGAGATGCGTTTTTCCAGAATATCCTTTTTCGCGCCGCCTGCCGCGGCAATGACCGCATCGCGGTCACAGATTGCACAGCTCATTCCCGCCGTGCGCGCAAGCGCCTCAGCCAGTTCTCCTGCCAACGCGCCCATTTCCCCCATCGGGGAATACTTCTTGAAAATCACTTCGCCGTCGCGGTCGGTGAAAATCTCCAGCGGGTCGCCCTCGCGGATACGCAAGGTGCGGCGGATTTCCTTCGGAATGACCACGCGACCCAAATCATCAATACGGCGCACAATGCCGGTTGCCTTCATTTACGCGTTCCCTCCCATACGCAATTTCTGGTTGTACAGGTAGTATGACTGGAACGCAGCGCATTATACGGCGGCAATTCTGGCAATTTTTGACGCGCATAAACAAATTTTGTCGTCAGCGGGCGATAACGCGCACCCCTGTGACGATGGCGCGCGGCGCACCGGTCAACGGCATGCCGGTATACGGTGTGTTCACCGCTTTGGATTGATACGTTTGATATACAGTTTCCTGCTCCCAATCGAGCAGCACCAGACGGGCAAAATTACCCTCCGCCACCGCGCGGCCGGTTAAGCCGTAAATCTCCGCGGGCGCTTTGCTCATTTTGTCGATGAGCTGCATGGGTGTCAGCCGGCCGGTTTTCACCAGATAGGTATTGCACACGGAAAACGCGGTTTCCAGCCCCGTGATGCCGCTCGGCGCTTTGGCAAACTCGCGCGCTTTTTCCTCTGTGGTATGCGGCGCATGGTCGGTGGCAATCATATCAATGGTGCCGTCGCGCAGCCCTTCTATCAATGCCTGCCGGTCGGCCTCGCGGCGCAGCGGCGGGTTCATGCGCGCATAAGTGCCGTGCGCGGGTACGTCGTCCTCGTTCAGGCTCAGATGGTGCGGCGTGACCTCGGCATAGACGCGCGCGCCGAGCGCCTTGCCTGCGCGAATGAGCGCAACCGACTGCCCGCAGGAGACATGCTGGAACACCACGCGCGCACCCGTATCGAGCGCCAGCGCGATATCGCGCGCAATCATCGCGGTTTCCGCCGCGGCCATCGCGCCGGGCACGCCGAATTGCTTTGCCGCCACCGAACCGTAATTGACGCCGGGAGACGGCACAAGCGACGGCTCCTCCTCATGGAAGGACAGCAGGATGTCGCGCGCGGCGGCCTGCTCCATCGCCGTGCGGCACAGCGCCGCCGAAGTGAGGTTGATGCCGTCATCGGTCAGACAGGGCGCGCCCGCAGCGGTCAGCGCGTCAAAATCGGTCAACTCCTGCCCTTTCAGGCTCTTGGTCACCGCGCCCGCCTGGAGTACCTCGACCGGGCAGTCCTTCGCCTTGTCGGTCACATAACGGATGATTTCGGGCGTATCACAGGTCGGCAGCGTATTCGCCATGCAGATAACGGTCGCATAACCGCCCGCGGCAGCGGCCGCCGCGCCGGTCAGCACGTCCTCTTTTTGCGTCTGACCGGGGTCGCGGAAATGCACATGCCCGTCCACAAAGCCGGGAGAAACCGTCAGCCCCGCCGCATCGTACACCTCGCAGCCCGCAGGCGCGTCAATGTGCGGCTGCACGGCAGCGATTACGCCGTCATCCCCGACAAGCACATCGCGCGGCGCATCCACGCCGGTATACGGGTCCAGCACCCGACCGTTTTGAATCAGCAGCATAGAAATACCTCCGTGAGATAGGATGTCCGCCCGTCTAGGCGGCGATTCTTTTTCTTTATTGTATCATGACCCCTTCCGCGCCGCAAGACATCCCCTTTTTCCGCGCCGCAAGGCGCGCAGAAAACAGAAACCGGCGGTTACACCGCCGGTTTCATAAAAAGCCCGGCTTTGCCGGGCTTTTTATACAAGGAAGAGAAAAAGTTTCGTTTATCGGAACTTTTTATCGTTTGGACGCATCCGCGGCACGCCGCGGTGCGTTCCTCTTCGACCAAACCTGTACGGTTTGGTCGAGATTTTTACATTTGGTGGTCCAGCGTCACGACCGGATTATACCGCGTGTCAATCTCCTTGAGCCGGTCGTAAATCTGCATCATCAGCTCACGCTTGCCCTTTTCGTCATACGTAAACGGCACGACCACATCAAAAATCAAGTTGATTTGCCGTTCGCCATCCACCACGCGGAAATCGTGCATAGACAGATTTTCGTCAATCCCCCGCAGCACGCTGTCCACTTGCTCACGCAGCGCGGCGACATGCTCGTTATTGACATCGATGGGGTCCATATGGATAACCAGATACACACCTGTACGCTGCCACACGCGCTTTTCCGCCTCATCAATGACCTCATGCACCGCGACAAAGTCCGAATCGCTCGGCACTTCGGCATGCAGCGAAGCCAGCGAACGACCCGCGCCGTAGTTGTGAATAATCAGGTCGTGCACACCGACAATATAATCAGATTCGCGTACAATGTCCTCGATGCGGCGCGCAATTTCCGGGTCGGCCGCTTCGCCGAGCAGCGGCGCAACCGTGTCACGCACAATGCCGATGCCCGCCCAGAGAATAAACAGTGCTACCAGCACGCCGACATAACCGTCCACCGGCAGGGTGGTAAAACGGCCCGCAATCATGCCGATGACCACCACCGAGGTGGTAATCACGTCGTTGCGGCTGTCCTGTCCCGCCGCCATGAGCACCGGAGACTCAATTCGGCGGCCGATGGAGGAATTGAACGCGCCCATCCACAGCTTTACCAGCATGGACACTGCCAGAATCACCAGCAGCACAACCGAAAACGCCACCGGCTCGGGGTGGATGATGCGGTCGAACGAGGTTTTAAGGAACTCGAAGCCCACCAGCACGATGATAAACGCCACAATCAGGCCCGCGATGTACTCGGTACGTCCGTAGCCGAACGGATGCTTTGCATCCGGCGCCTTACCCGACACCTTAAAGCCCACAATCGAAATCAGACAGGACAGCCCATCGGACAGGTTATTGAATGCGTCCGCTGCAATCGATATCGAGCCGGTCAGCAGGCCGATTACCAGCTTGAGCACAAACAGGAACACATTGCACGCGATGCCCACCGCGCCGGACAAAATGCCGTATCGCTCGCGCACGCGCGCATCCTTTGTATTATCCGCATCATGAATGAACCAACGGACCAACGCTTTGGTCATAATAATCCCCTCGAATACAAAATGTTATAAACACCAAACAATATTGCAATCTGCAATATCATAATTGCCGGAATGCCCCACATGAAGCTGCGGTGGAGCGTTTTATGACGGATAAGCAGCATGGTCAGGTACACACCCGGTCCACCGCCGACCAGCGCCCAGAAAAAAAGCGTGCGTTCGGGCACACGCCGCCAGCCGCTGCGCGCAGCAAGTTTGTCATAAATGCAGACAGCCGCGCCAATCACGCTGACCGCAATAAAATAGTATAATACGCGCTGCACGTTCGGAATGCCCTCCTCCGGCGAAATTTTCTTTTTATTGTACCACAGTCTGCTGCACCGCGCAATTCGCAGCAAAAAAAGTAGCCGTCGCTAACGCATTTGCGACCAAAATGAGAAATCCCACCCAAGCGCTTTGTCTTGAGTGGGATTTCCCATAAAAAATGAAAAGAAATGAAGAAATAAACCAGGTTACTGCGTATAGGATATATTGCCGTTTTTATCGCAGGTCATCGTTATCGTATAGGTTTTGCCGCCTGCATAATTGAATGTGCATTTGCCCTTTACCGATGCGCCTGTGCACCACGAATCGCCGGAATATCCATACGACGAGGAAGCAGACCAGCTATCCGCTACGGCCTTAGCCCGTACCGTATCATATTGAAAAGTCCCATTCAAGTAAAAGGTTCCAATATAGGTGCTTCCGTGATAGGCGTCGGCTTTGCGGGTAATCGATTTTTCGTAAATGGTAAACGGCGACGGGGTATCGACGGTGGATACCTTCAGATAATATCCATCACCATAGTCAACGACCGTGAAATCGTCCTCATTTGCTGCAAACGCGGGAATCGTGAAACAAAAGAGCATCAGTGCGGAAAGAACCGCAGAAATCATTTTTTTCATGTAAACCACCTTGCTAATCTTCTAACATTCCATCAGAAACAACACGATTGGTTGATGATGTAGTTTGTTCATTGACATAGAAGTCATCGCGCATCACTTGCTGTGAATGAATATAATACGCGCCGAACGCCACTGCAATCACCAACAGAATCAAAATGAGCAATCCAAGTGCCAAGCGACGCTTACGTTGCGCACATGCAATCTCCGATGCGCTGATGGTTTCCATCAGTTGCGCCGCTGTCTGCTCCGGCGTGCCGATTCTTGCGCATAATTCCTCATAAGACAGCATAGGATAAGCCAATAATTCCTGTCGCAGCCCGTCCAGCAATCTGGAACTGGTCGCTCTGGAACAGATCAGCCTACGGGAAACCGCGCGCACATAACGGTGCACGGCTTTTGCTGCCGTCATACTTTATCCTCCCCACTGACACGACGAATCTGCTGTACCGCTTCGGACATCTTATCGTAAACATCCTCTATCTGTCGCAAATACGTTATCCCATCGGGAGTGATTTCGTAATATTGGCGGACACGGTTATCGTCTGAAATTTCTTTTTGGCCTTCGCGCACAAATCCCTGTGATGAAAGGCGATAAATAACCGGATAGAGCAGCGAAATAGCATATTGCCCGGCGCTGCGCTTTTCCAATTCGTGTGCCATTTCATATACATACATCGGCCGCTCGGAGAGCAGCAAAAGTACAAGCAGCGGATTGACTGCACGCTTGAAGTAATCCTCGAAGGAGTGGCCGCTTTCCTTGGTGGATTTGCTTTCTTTTTTCATGATGCCACCAAACATGTTTGTTGATATTATACTAACAGCTTGTTTTTATCTTGTCAATATTTAGTATTGCTAAATATATAAATATTTCGTGCCATAATATTTGTATATCTGTGCATACCCAAGGGGATAACCCCAAATTTAAGATGCGCATCAGTAATCAAAAGCCCGGCTCAGCCGGGCTTTTTCTGTAAATATGAAGCAAAATTTCACATGCCGGAATGCTGCGCAGCCGGTTGCTTTGTCCAAGCGTCGCGCAGCACCACCGATTAAATCAGCACAGCACGCTTCCGTCGACAATTTTCTTCGGGCTGCCGTTGTCGAACGGCTGCTTGAAATGGCACCACAGCTGCAATCCCGAGTCGAACTGCGCGGCATACTGCCCTGCCAGCCCTGCCGCGCCGATGCGCGCCAGCCCGAACAGATCAGGCACGGAATCCGTGCGCGTTTCTTCCGGCCTCCACAGGTTGTGCCAAGGCGTGTGCTGTTCGTTGAGTGCGTCCCATGCCGGACGTTCCACTTTCATGTGTCCGGTCAGGATTGCGCCGCGCCCCGCCAGCCGTTCCAGCCGCTGCGCGGTGCGGTAGGTACGGCGCTTATCTGCATAGAAGAACTTTTCCCACGACAGCATTTCGTCAAACGAACGCCGCAGGTCACGCACCGATACATCCTCGCCATACACATTTTCCAGCACCGCATGCAGCAGCACCGCCAGCACGGCTTTTTCTTCCACAGGAAGCGCGTAAAAGCCCGCCGGTTTAAAGTTGGTCACCGGCGCATGATACGCCCGCTCGTATACCAGATAGTCAATGTCGCTCTCAATCTGGCAATGTACGGCCGAAGCGTTGAGCTTCGGCTCCGCCCCGCAGATTTGCACCTGCCGGCAGTATACATATGGATGAATCTCGCTGTCGAGCGCATAGTGGCACAAAAAGCCGTAGAAATACGCCGCCGCCGTTTCCTGCGCCGCCCCGGTCAGGCAATGCACGCCGCGCGCGAGCGCTGCAAACAACTCGTCGGTCTTTTCCGAATGCATGCGGTTGCCCAGCTTGTGCAGCGGGCTGCCCAGTAATATCTTGCGGTAAAACAGTGGGTCCGGCCCCTGACACCCCCACCGAAAGCTCACCGGATGCTTGCGCGTCAACTCCTGCACCGGCGCGGGAAAGACGCTTTGCGCCTGCTCTCCAAACAGATGATGCGATACAAAATCCGCCATAACCGGACCTCCTCTGTCCTATCAGTTGTTTTCCTCTATTATACACGCTTTGCGTCCCGCGGGGAAGTGCCTGCTCAATCCACACCCGGGAACACGATACCCGCATCCTGCCGTGCGCGCTTGAGCAATTCCATCATTTCGATGGTTTTCTCCATGCGGCGGCGGCAATCCGCGCGGTCATCCGCCGCGACCAGCCCCGCGATGCCCTGCATCTCCCAGTACCACGCGGTTTCGCCCTGCTGCTCGTCAAAGACCTGCTCGCCCTCGTCGGTCACAACCGTGACGCGCGTACACATGCTGACCGGGTTCTCCACGCGAATGAAACCCTTTTCTCCTATGATATGCGCGCCGTTTTCACCTTTGCAGTCCTTCGCGCCCGTACACGCGCAAACAAAGCCCGAATATTCCAGCGCCGCGACGCCGCCGAGGTCGATGCCGTTGGCATGCCGCCGTGCATGATAGGTCACGCGCTCCGGCATACCGAACAGGCCGTACACAAAATACAGGTTATACAGGTTGATATCCATGAGCGCACCGCCCGCAAAGGCAGGATTGAACACATTGGGCGTCTGCCCCGCTTTCAGTGCGTCGTATTTGCTCGAATACTGGCAGAAGGTACACGACACCTGCCGCACCGGCCCGATTTCGGGCAGCTTCTCGCGAATGCGCGCAAAATGCGGCAGAAACAGCGTTGTGATGCCCTCCAGCAGGAATAATCCTTTGCGCTCCGCGAGTGCGGCAAGCTCCTCGGCCTGCGCACGAGTAGGCGTAAACGGCTTCTCGCAGATGACATGCTTGCCGCTTTCGAGTGCTTTTTTGGTCTGCACATAGTGCAGGCTGTTGGGCGAGGCGACATAGACCCAGTCGATTTCCGGGTCGGCCAGCATATCCTCCAGCTTGGTATATACCTTATTTACGCCGAACCGCTCCGCAAGCGCGCGTCCGGTTGCTTCCCCACGCGAATACACCGCCTCATAGGTCACGCCCGCCACGCGCACCGCCTCCGTCATCACCCATGTTACGATGTTGCCCGTTCCAATCGTTCCGATTTTCATATGCAGCCTCTTTCCCGCCTTGCGGCATTCCGTTTGTCTTTATCATGGCACACTTTGCCGCCGCGCGCAACGGATTTTTTGTCCCCTTTGTAAAAAAACGCAGCCGCCTTTCCCATAGGGAAAAACGGCTGCGCCATCCATCTTCTTTTTGAGCAAGTGAAACGGCTTAGCCTTCGTAATCCGCTTCGTTCTCCCAGTTGTGCCAGACAGCCTGCACATCGTCGTTATCCTCGAGATTGTCGAGCAGCTTGCGCATCTGTGCCATATCCTCTTCCTTTTCGAGGGTGACATAGTTCTGCGGAACCAGCTCGACCTCGGCCTCGACAAACGAATAGCCCAGCGTCTCGAGCGCCTCGCGCACAGCGGAAAAATCCCCCGGCGCGGTGTAAATCTCGAAGGTTTCCTCGTCGGCCTGGAAGTCCTCGGCGCCGGCGTCCAGCGCCTGCATCATCACGGTGTCCTCGTCCAGCTCGCCGCGCTCCATGATGATAACGCCTTTCTTGTCGAACTGCCAGGATACGCAGTTGGTCGCGCCCAGACCCGCGCCGTACTTATCAAACAGGTGGCGCACGTCGGCAACCGTGCGGTTCTTGTTATCGGTCAGCGTTTCGACAACGACCGCCACGCCGCCGACACCGTAGCCCTCATAGTTGTTGGCCTCATAGTTAACCTGACCATTCGCGCCCGAATACTTGTCCAGCGTGCGCTTAATGTTGTCGTTGGGCATATTGTTGGCCTTGGCCTTGGCGATGCAGTCGCGCAGACGGGAGTTGAAATCCGGATTGGCCGAACCGCCTTCCTTAATAGCAATGGCCATCTCACGGCCGATTTTGGTGAAGATTTTTGCTTTTTTCGCGTCGTTTGCGCCCTTGCGCTTGGCAATATTATGCCACTTGGAGTGTCCCGACATGGTGGAAAGTCCCTCTTTCTATCTGAAATAAATTTAATATAACCTCAAAAACGCCATACGGCGCATACAAATTTTATCAGATTTTTTATATTTCCGCAATACCCGCGTGTATATTTTTCACGTGCCGGGTGCAAACTACGCTTGAAATCTTCAAAAAAGAGGTGATTTCCCATGAGCAAGCAGAACAAGCGTCAGAACCCGTCGACCACCAACCAGTGTCCGAACGGAAGCCAGAATAAGAACCCGCAGCCGAACACCCAGAGCAAGAATCCGAGCAGCACGCAGGACTGACCGGTCCGGCCTGCCGCTTCGACTTACGGCTTGGGTAAACAAAAGGACGTGCCGCAGCACGTCCTTTTGTATTTTGCGCTTAGTCGCCCATCGACAGGCCGAGCGCGCGCGCCGCACGCACCACTTCGCCGTCGGGCGGCACGGTCTTGAGCTTGCCCGCCACCTCTTTGAGCGGCACGGGCACGATTTTATCGTCCTGCAGCGCCACCATATAGCCGTATTTCTTCTCGCGGATGAGATGCGCCGCCGCCACGCCGAAACGGCTGGTCAGCAGACGGTCGGCCGGACAAGGCGCGCCGCCGCGCTGATAGTGGCCCGGAATGGTCACGCGAATCTCATGCCCGGTAATCGCTTTCAGCTCGTCCGCAATGCGGTACGAAATAGACGGATAAGGCATATTTTCACGCGCAGCCTTAAATTCCTTCTTGCTCATCTTGGCCTCTTCCTGGCTGATGGCACCTTCCGCAACCGCAAGGATGGAAAAGCGCTTGCCGCTCTGTGCGCGCTTGTCGATTGCTTGCGCTATCTTTTTGGCCGAATACGGAATCTCCGGAATGATGATAACGTCCGCGCCGGACGCAATGCCGGAATACAGCGTCAGCCAGCCGGCCTTATGGCCCATCACCTCGACGATGAACACGCGCGAATGCGAAAACGCGGTCGAGTGAATGGAGTCGATAACCGTCGTTGCGATATCCATAGCCGACTGGAAACCGAAGGTCATCTCGGTGCCCCACAGGTCGTTGTCAATCGTCTTGGGCAGGGTCACAACGTTAACGCCGTGCTCGCTGAGGAGGTTCGCGGTCTTGTGCGTGCCGTTGCCGCCGAGAATGACCAGACAATCAAAGCCTTCCTCATTGACGGTTTTGAGCATTTTCTGCAGCTTGGTCTCCTCGCTGTCCTCGGTGGCCTTCTGCATTTCCTTAAACGGCTGGCGGGACGTGCCGAGAATCGTGCCGCCCAGGGTCAGAATATCCGAGAAATCCCGCGCGTTCATTTCATGATAATCGCCCTCTATCAGGCCGCGGTAGCCGTCCCGGATGCCATAGATGGTCACCTTGCTGCCCAGTTCGTTATACAGCGTCTTTGCTACGCCGCGCAGAGCGGAATTCAAGCCCTGGCAGTCGCCGCCGCTTGTCAGCATGCCAATCTTCATAAGCGCAACCTCCTTTTTATTACCTTTATCATACGCCAATTTTCCCGCCTTGTGAAGAGTCTTTCCATAGGTTTTACATCCACAGCGTAATTCATCCGTTTTTGACTACTGTCGCAGTATCCGGTATTTTCTCTGCAAAATTTTTGTAGGATTCATCAGTTGCATACTATATATAGTTGTGTTATTCTTAGACCAGACAAGTTCCCTGCAACTGACGGACAAGGTGGAGCGCAAACCACCGGGGAGCAGGGGTTCCGTAAAAATGCCGACCGTCTGGGCAGTGTCGCACAAGATACGCGATGCTGCCCTTTTTTGCATCCAAAAAAGGGCAGCTGAACCAAAGAAACAGGAGGAATCACCTATATGAACGCATGGAACACCTTCATCGGCGGCGATTGGCAGAATGAGATCAACGTCCGCGATTTCATCCAGAAAAACTACACCCCTTACGAGGGCGACGGCGCGTTCCTCGCGCCCGCAACCGCGCGCACAACCGCGATGCGCGAAAAGTTTGACGCGCTGCTTGCGGAAGAGCGCGAAAAGGACGGCGTGCGCAACGTGGATACCGATACCGTTATCACGATTACGGCGTTCGACCCCGGCTACCTCGACAAGGATAACGAAATCATTGTCGGCCTGCAGACCGATGAGCCGCTCAAGCGCGCCTGCAACCCGTTCGGCGGCATGCGCATGGTGCGCGAAGCGTGCAAGGCCTATGGCTATGAGGTTTCGCCCAAGATTGAAGAAGAATTCAAATATCACAAGACGCACAACGACGGCGTGTTCTCCGCCTACACCAAGGATGTACGCGAAGCGCGTCATGTCGGCCTGCTGACCGGTCTGCCGGACGCTTACGGCCGCGGCCGCATCATCGGCGACTATCGCCGCGTGGCGCTGTACGGCGTCGACCGTCTGATTGAAGAGAAGCAGCGCGACAAGGACGCGCTGGGCGAAGTGCCGACGACCGAGAAGGAGATCCGCACCGCAGAGGAGCTTTCCGACCAGATCAAGGCGCTGAAAGATATGGTCAAGATGGCGGCTTCCTACGGATTTGACATCTCCCGCCCGGCGGAAAACGCCAAGGAAGCGGTGCAGTGGCTGTACTTTGCCTATCTCGCCGGCATCAAGGAGCAGAACGGCGCGGCGATGAGCCTCGGCCGCACCTCGACCTTCCTTGACATCTACTTCGAGCGTGACCTCAAGGCCGGTGTTCTGACCGAGTCCGAGGCGCAGGAGATTATGGACGATTTCGTTCTGCATCTGCGCATGGCGCGCCACCTGCGCACGCCCGAATATAACGAGCTGTTCGGCGGCGACCCGATGTGGATCACCGAGTCCATCGGCGGCATCGGCGAGGACGGCCGCTCGCTCGTGACCAAGAACAGCTTCCGCGTGCTGCACACGCTGTACAACTTAAATCCCGCTGCCGAGCCGAATCTGACCGTGCTCTGGAGCGAAAACCTGCCCGAAAACTGGAAAAAGTTCATCGCTAAGGTGTCCATTGACACGGACGCCGTCCAGTACGAGAACGACGACGTCATGCGTCCCTATTACGGCGACGACTATGCCATTGCCTGCTGTGTTTCCGCGATGCGCGTAGGCAAGGATATGCAGTTCTTCGGCGCACGCGCCAACATTGCAAAGCTGATGATGATGGCTATCAACGGCGGCCGCGACGAAAACAAGTTCGATCAGGTCGGCCCGGAACTGCCGGTCATGGAGGGCGATACGCTCGACTATGACGAGGTTTGCCGCCGCATGGACTTCTACCGTCCGTGGCTGGCCAAGACCTACGTTTCCGCGATGAACACCATCCACTATATGCATGACAAATACGCCTACGAGAAGAGCCAGATGGCCCTGCACGACACCGAGGTACGCCGCCTGATGGCGTTCGGCATCGCGGGCATGAGCTGCATGGCGGATTCGCTTTCTGCCATCAAGTATGCCAAGGTGCACCCCATCCGCAACCCGGAGAACGGCATTATCGTTGATTTTGAAATCGAAGGCGACTTCCCGAAGTTCGGCAATGACGATGACCGCGTCGACTCCATTGCCTGCGAGCAGGTTGAGAAGTTCTACCACGCGCTGACCGAGTATCCGCTCTACCGCGGCGCGATTCACACCCTGTCCATTCTGACCATCACCTCCAACGTCATGTACGGCAAAAAGACCGGCAACACGCCGGATGGCCGTCGCTACGGCGAACCGCTCGCACCGGGCGCAAACCCGATGAGCGGCCGCGACAAATCGGGCGCGCTGGCCTCGCTCAACTCGGTGGCAAAGCTCAGCTACGAATACTGCCGCGACGGCATCTCGAACACCTTCTCCATCACGCCGGGCGCGCTCGGCAAGACCGATGAGGAGCGGGTCAACAACCTCGTCGCCATCATGAGCGGCTACTTCGCCCAGAAGGCGCACCACCTGAACGTCAACGTCATGAACCGCGACACCCTCATCGCCGCCTACGAGCATCCCGAGCAGTACCCCAACCTGACCATTCGTGTCTCGGGCTATGCGGTCAACTTCTATAAGCTCAGCCGTGAGCAGCAGCGCGAGGTGATTTCGCGCACGTTCCACGAAGCGGTCTAACAACCTCTAAGAGGGACGCCCCCTCCGGGGCAGCAGCCGCGAAGGTTGTTCTGAGCCTGTGAGGCGGGCGGTAACCGGAAACCGGGACTGCACTTTTGCGCGCGCAGCGCGCCCTCAAGGAAATGGGGTGATTCGCAAGAGGGGAGAAACCTCCGGTGTCTCCCCTCTTGTGCGCCTGCCGCGCGCAGCGGCAAACATACCAAGTAATGCTATTTCAAGAAAGGTTGTGGCAAAATGACCGGACGCATTCATTCCATCCAGTCCCTCGGCGCGGTGGACGGGCCGGGCGTGCGCTGCGTCATCTTCATGCAGGGCTGCCCGCTGCGCTGCGTCTACTGCCACAACCCGGACACATGGGACACGACCTGCGGCGAAGAAATCGACACGGACGAACTTGTGCGCCGCGTGCTGCGCTATCAACCCTACTGGAAAAACGGCGGCGGCGTAACCGTCTCAGGCGGCGAGCCGCTATTGCAGGCGGATTTCATCGAGGAATTTTTCCAAAAGCTCCACGAGCACGGCGTGCACACCGCGCTGGACACCTCGGGCACCGGCTGCCCGACCGCAGCAGCCGAGCGCGTGCTGCAACACACCGATTTGGTGCTGTGCGACTTGAAATTCCTGACGGCGGCGGATTATCGCCGGTATTGCCGCGCAGAATTGTCACAGGTCGAGCGTTTTTTGCAGCTGACCGCGATGAAAGGCGTACCGCTCTGGGTGCGGCATGTGGTTGTGCCCGGTCTGACCGACAGCCTCGACCACCTGCGCTTGGTCAAGGCGCATGCTGAACGGTATCCCAATCTGCAAAAAATTGAATTTCTTCCTTTCCACAAGCTGTGCATTGAAAAATACGACCGGCTGGGGATTGACTTCCCGCTGCGCGATACGCCTGCCATGAATGAGGCATGGCTCAAGCAGCTGCTGGAAAAGCTGTAAAAAAAACGCGGAGGAACGCTGTTCCTCCGCGTTTTGCTATGTATTATAGTTACGCCTCTTCCTTCTCCGGCCGTCTGCCGCAGAAGTGCACCTCGTACCGACGCATGCAGTCCTTGATTACCTCAATCGCTTTTTCCCGGTTGAGCGCGTCCGAAGTAGTTGTATGCTTGTGTTCCAAGCCCTTGTAAACCTCAAAAAAATGCGTGATTTCACTGCCGTAATGCGGCGGCAGCTCATCCATATCGTGATAGAAATTCCATGTCGGTTCTTCAAACGGAATCGCAATGATTTTATCGTCGATCTCATCCTCGTCGATCATACGCATCACACCGATTGGATAGCAGTCCACCTCCACCAGAGGGTCGAGCGACTCCGTGCACAGCACGAGTACATCAAGCGGATCGCCGTCGTCCGCGTAAGTGCGCGGAATGAAGCCGTAATTGGCCGGGTAATGCGTGGAAGTATACAAGATGCGGTCCAGCCGCAGCAGACCGGTGCTCTTGTCCAGTTCATACTTTTTCTTGCTGCCTGCCGGAATCTCGATAACCGCAGTGAAGCGTTCCGGCGTAATGCAGCGCGGGTCAATGTCGTGCCAGATATTTCTCATGCCTTTTCTCCTTTCTCTTTGTTTCTCCAGTATAACAGACGCTCTATCTTCGCGCAAGGTCTAAGCCCCCGGTAAAAAGCCATTACTTTACATGATTTTTACATAAAACGCATTGTCCCAACACAAAAAAGCAGTATAATAGTAGTATACTGAGCGATCGTATGGCCGTCTTTCTTGTCCGGCGGCCGGAATCAAAACAGGGGGGAATCTCTCTCATGACACAGGCAATCTGGGAACAGGGCTATACGCAAAACCGTGAGCTGTCTTGGCTGCAGTTCAACGCCCGTGTATTGGCCGAAGCGGAGGACAACGCCGTACCGCTTTTGGAGCGATGCAAATTTCTTTCGATCTTCACCAGCAATCTGGACGAATTTTTTATGATCCGTGTGGGCAGCCTGTGCGATATGGCGGCAGTGGATAAGGGACATATCGACAACAAATCCGGCATGACCGCCAAGGAACAGCTGCACCGCATCTACGCTGCGGTCGAACCGCTGTATGCGCGCCGCGACGCTGCGTTTCGAGATGTCAGCACCCGGCTGCGCGCAGAGGGGCTGCGCCGCCTTTCCATCAGCGAACTGGAGCCCGCGGAGCAGAAATACATCAAGCAATATTTCAAAAGCGTCATCGCCCCCGTCCTTTCCCCGCAGATTGTGGATGCGCACCATCCTTTCCCGCACTTAGAGGGCAAGGTGCTGCATATTGCCGCGCTGCTCGGCCACAAAAAGAGCGAACGCTTAGGGCTGCTGCCCGTTCCCGCCTCGCTGCCCGCGCTGGTATTCCTGCCGGGTGAGGAAAAGCGCTATGTGCCCATTGAGGATATTCTGCTCGAATACACCGGCCATGTATTCGAAATGTACGACGTGCTGGAAAAGACCGTATTCTGCGTCACCCGTAATGCGGATATCAACCCGGATGACGAAACCTTCGGCGCGGAGGAGGGCGATTTCCGCACCAAGATGGAAAAGCTGCTGCGCCGCCGCCGTCGCATGGCGGTCGTGCGCATCGAGCTGACCCGCCCCATCAGCGACCATTTTACCGAATATTTCCGCAAACGCTTTGACGTAACCGACGCGCAGATTTTCCTGTCGCGCAAAGCGCCGCTTCGGATGGGCTATGCGTTTTCTCTGGGGGAGCACCTGCCCGAAAAACAACGGGCGGCCCTGTCCGACCCGCCGTTTTCTCCTCAGCAGCCCGCCATGCTGCCCGCCGGCCAGAGTCTGCTCAAGGCCGCGCTCAAACGCGACATTCTGCTTTCCTACCCCTATGAGTCGATGGAGCCGTTTTTGCAGATGATTCGCGAGGCCGCAAACGACCCTGCCGTGCTGTCCATCCGCATCACGATTTACCGTCTGGCACGCAAAGCCAAGCTGGTGGAATATCTGTGCGCCGCCGCAGAAAACGGCAAGGATGTGACCGCGCTCATCGAGCTGCGCGCCCGTTTTGACGAGCAAAACAACATCGACTGGTCCGAGCGCATGGAGGAAGCCGGCTGCAAAATCATTTACGGCTTTGAGGAGTACAAAGTGCACTCCAAAATCTGCCTGATTACCCGGCGGGAGCGCGGCGATGTGCGCCATATCACGCAGGTCGGCACCGGCAACTACAACGAAAAGACCGCCAAGCAGTACACCGACGTGTCGCTCATCACCTCGGACGAGTCCATCGGCGCGGACGCAGGCGCGTTCTTCAACAATATGGCGCTGGGCAACCTCGAAGGCCGTTACAACCGCCTGCTGGTCGCGCCGAGCAGCCTGAAAAACAACCTTCTCGCTCTGATGGATGAGCAGATTGCCCGCGGCAGCGAGGGATATATGCTGCTCAAGTGCAATTCGCTGACCGATATCGACATTATCCACAAGCTGCGGGATGCTTCCTGTGCCGGCGTGCGCATCGAAATGATCGTGCGCGGCATCTGCTGTCTGCTGCCCGGCGTTAAAGGACATACCGAAAACATCACGGTCACCAGCATTGTCGGCCGTTTTCTGGAGCATTCACGCATCTTTGTGTTCGGCCGTGGATCGGAGGAAAAAATGTATATCTCCTCCGCCGATATGATGACCCGAAACACCGAGCGCCGTGTAGAAATCGCCTGCCCCATTGACTCGCCCGAAGTGAGCGCACGGCTGCATGACATTCTGTATGCCATGCAGCACGACACGGTCAAGGCGCGCGTCTTGCAGCCGGACGGCACCTACCGCAAAAAGCCGCCCGTGCCCGACCCCATCTGCGCGCAGGTGCTGCTTATGCAGCAGGCCATCGACCAGGCCCGCGAGCAAGCTGCGCATCCTGCACCTCCCGAGCCGGGCTGGCGCAAGCTGCTGGGCCGTCTGCTGGGCCGCTGAGGTCCGCTTTTTCAAAGCGCAACATGCCCCACACACTTCCCCCTTGCTTCGCACGACACAAAATCCGTAGTGCATTCTTCCGATGCACTACGGATTTTTTGTTTGGTCACGCATTCGTGTGAGGGCAGGTCCTCTCCACAATCCTTCCGTTCGCACTATTCCTCCTGATTCTCCAACCCGGTGATTGTCACAATATTGGACAAATCACAGAAGAAACGATTTTTATCCCGTTCCGTGCTGCCGGGCGCAAATGAAAGACGCAGTCGAATCATATAACTGTCATCCCCTTGCCTGCCGTATGTCAAATTGGACATTGCAACACGATAACGATCGCATCTCTCCTCAATCTGGAGCAAACTGTCGTGCAAATCTTGGCATTCAATTTTCAGATACAGGCGGGATGCGCTTTTCTTTTGCAGCCGTGCCTGCAACTTATCCAATGCGGACAACGTAATCAGCACCGCCAAGCTGCCAAGCAGCGCCACAAGATAATATCCCATACCGGTGGCAAGCCCAAGGCATGCCACTGTCCATAGGCTGGCCGCCGTAGTCAGTCCACGGATCGTGATGCCGTCCTTGAGAATGGTTCCCGCGCCCAGAAAACCGACACCGGATATGACCTGCGCGCCCAGACGCGCCGGGTCCGGCGCGGACTGATACAGTTGATGCGTATCCTGATACAATTGGCTGCCGATAATCATAACCACACATGCGCCAAGCGCCACCAGCATGTGCGTGCGCAGACCCGCCGGATGCGCCGTCCGGGTGCGCTGTCCTCCCACGATCAGTCCGACTGCCATGGCAGCCAGCAATCGGAACGCGATTGACCAAACTGTAATTGTTTGCATACGGCCATCACTCCACTTCGCCATCGGTGCAGCACAGCCTTATTCCCGTATATCAGAATTCTGTCATTCCAGCATAAGGCAGTTATCCCGCTTGATTGTACAGTAAACCTCTGTATTTTCCTGCAACAGCATTGCCTCGGAAAACAGTACGTCCGCCCGCAGTCTGACGTCATCGCAGGCAACGGTATAGCGGATGATATTTCCATGCGGTACGCTGTTAACCACCGTTCCCTTGCAGACATAGCAGTCCGGCTGCTCGGTCCGCGATGCAGACAACTGAATCACCTCCGGCCGGATTGCGACATTTTCGGTCTGCGCATCCTCACCGGTCAGCGTTTTAAACTGCGCGGCGCTCAGAATATTATAGTTGCCGATGAAATTGGCGGCAAATTTCGTGCGCGGCCGCGTGTAAATCTCCACCGGTGTGCCGGACTGCTCAATTTGTCCGACATTGAACAGGTGGATCATATCGGACATGACCATCGCCTCATCCTGATCGTGCGTTACGAAAATGGTCGTGATGTTCAGCTCCTGCTGAATGCGACGGATTTCGCTTTGCAGATTTTTGCGCAGCAGCGCGTCGATTGCGCTGAGAGGCTCGTCCAAAAGCAACACCTTCAGCTCCGTGACGATGGCACGTGCCAGCGCCACGCGCTGCTGCTGGCCTCCGGACAGCTGACGCGGATAGTGGTCGATTTTATCCGACAAGCCTACAATTTCCAGCACTTCTTTTACCTTCGCGTCAATTTTAGACTTTTCCACCTTTTGAATCTGCAAACCGAAAGCAACATTCTGGCGGACAGTCATGGTTGGGAACAGGCTGTACTGCTGGAAAACCATACCGATATTGCGCTGTTTCGGCGTCAAGTGGGTAATATCATTGCCGTCCAGAAAGATTTGACCCTGATCCACATGTTCCAAACCCGCCAGACAGCGCAGCAGCGTGCTCTTGCCGCAGCCGGAAGGGCCGAGCAGCGTCACCATCTGTCCATATTCGACGCCCAGATTGATGCCCTTCAGAACATGGGCTGAGCCAAAATATTTATGAATGTCCTTAAACTCTATATATGCCATACCGTATTACTCCTTTGCATCCTTGCGCGCCTGTTCCTGTTTGCTGTCTACGCGATTCTGCATCGCAAAAGCAATGCCGGCGATGAGCAGCGTCGCTAAAAACATGATAAGTACGATAGCGCTTGTGTACTGGCCCGGATTGTTTCTTGCGTTATACAGCAATTGCTGCGCGGTCAGATACTGACTGCCGGCGACAATCTTGACAATTGCGAAATCGCTGAAAATTGTGGACATCGCAAGCAGGGATGAAATCAAAATACCGGAAACCATATTGGGTACGATGATGCGCACAAACGCATACAGCTTGCTCGCTCCCAGAATCTCCGCCGCTTCAATCAGCTGCTGCACGTTGATGGCACGCAGATTATTACGAATGCCCTGATAAATAAACGGCAATATAATGATACAATACACAAATGTCAGCATGACAATGCGGTTGCCGAAAATCGGTCCCGAACCGGCATACAGACCCAGCACGGAAATCGCCAAAATAACGCCCTTGAGCGTATGCGGGATCATGCAGATACTCTGTATTACGCCTTCCAGCTTGGGACAGTAAAGGATCGAAGTGTAAATGGCAAGAATGACCACCGCGCCGGTCAGGAGAATCGGCACAAAGCTGATGGTGATACCACGCAGCATGGATGGCCAGAATCTTGCATCCTCGAACACATCCTGATAATACTCGAGCGTATATCCGGAGGGAAGAATGCCCGACCAGCTGGTGACAAACGAATAGATGCCCAGAATCAGCAACGGCAGGATCAGGAATATGCTGACAATCAGAATGATTACCGGCGGCAGCCAACGATTGCTTTTCATCAACTGTTCCCTCCTTTATAGAAGAACTTCTTCACCATGTTGCACAGGAAGATGACCAGCAGCATGATCAGCATCATTGTGATGGACAGAGCCGACCCCATTTCCTGCTGCTGCACGGTTTCTCCCGTGAACATGCTGGTGATTTTAATCGGCAGCAGCGGATAGTTGGTGGAGATCATCATGTACGGCGTCGCATATGCGGTCAGCGCATTGGCAAACAGCATGGAGAAGGTGTCGCAAAGGCTGGGCAGCATCACAGGGATGCCGATATTCCACCAGAAGCGGAACGGGCTGGCCTTCATCAGCGCCGCCGATTCCTTCCATTCCTTGCGGATACTCTGGAAAGACGGCAGCAGAACCAGCGTTCCAAGCGGAATCTGGAAGTAAACGAAAACCAGAAGCAGTCCTTCCTTGCCATACAGGTTGAAATCGTCCAACGCATGGATGCCAAACTGGTTGAGCACCTCTATTAATACGCCCGAATTACCAATCAAGATAATAAACGCAAACGCCAATGGCAGACCCGCAAAGTTAGAAACCATGTTCAGAATGGACAGGAACTTGCTGTTCCAGCCGCGCGTTGCCTCTGCTGCCGCCATCGCTGCGATGAATGATACGATTAAGCCTGCGACGGTGGAAAGCAACGTCAGGTACAGGCTGTTTCGCATCGCCGCCTGATAAATCGGCTTGGAAAACACATCGATATAGTTTGCCACAGAAAGCGAACCTGTTTCCGGAGAAATAAAGCTCTGCCAGACCATGTTGGACAAAGGCGCAAGCAGGAAGAAAATCACCAAAATAAAGAACGGAAACGATGCCGCATATTTTCCGATGCCCTTCGCCTGTATCTTTCGATTCATTCTTGTTTCCCCTCCTTTTGCGCAATCTCCAATTGCTCAATCATCGCTTTGCCGCGCGGTATACACAGCAGATCGCAGATGAGCGGCGCAATGTTCAGATTGGAAATGCAGTGGTCGGAAAAATCGCCCGGTACAACGCGGTCCGAAACGATATACAGCGGAACCTCACGCTGAATCGCCTCATTCCCGCCGTGCATACCCAGCGTATCCATGCCATGATCTCCCGTAATGAGAATATCGTATGCATCCGCGCGCCAGCGGTCGAATAAAACAGCCAGCTGGTCGAACGAGATTTCCGAAGCATGTCCGTATTCCCGGCTTGCTGCCGTAAACTTATGCCCCTGATCGTCCACATTCATCGGATGCACCAGCATAAAATCCGGCTGGTACATCTGCCGCAGCATCTCTGCATCTGCATATAGATGGCTGTCCGGATAGGTATCCTCACAGTAAAAAATGCCATGGTCAATATCGCCCGAACCTTGCAGACACATCCGGTCGCGAAACAGGTCAAACGGTGCGCGATCGGTATACAGCTCCGCAATCCAATCATATGCCGCGGCTGCATTGCTGCGCCCATGTGCCCGGGTGAGAGAAAACAGATTCTCGCAGCGGCTGCGCCGCACAATTTGGTTGGAGTAGATGCCGTGCGCATGCACCGGCTGGCCGGTCAATATGGTTTCATACATCGGGCGGGAGGAGGACGGCAGTCCGCACTGTACGCGATACTTTGCCGCAAGCCCCGCTTCCGCCAGATGTTCAAAAAATCCGGCGCGCTGCACAGCCGTATCAAATCCCTGCGCGTCGATCATTACCAGAATCACTTTTTTATTCAATGTTTAATCCCTTCCTTCTGCGGGTGAAAAAAGGAAGCCGCCTTATGATACAGACGGCTTCCTTGCGACTGTGAAGATGCCGAAAATCAGCTAATCAGAGGAAGCACTTCTTCTTCCCACAGACGGGCGATTTCATTGCAAGCATCCGCAAAAGCTTCTACATCCGTAATCTCCAAGCTGTTTTCGTACGCCGAATCCGGCAGCATTTTTGCAGCGACATCCTCAGGCAGCTCGACATCCGAGCGGATGGGACGCGCATAGGATTTCGCACGCTCAATCTGACCCTGATCGCTCAGCAGATATTCAATACCGAGGGCGGCAGCGCACGGATGCGGCGCCCACTTATTGAACAGAAGCGCATATCCGGAGGTGACCGAACCGTCAGACGGAATGGTTGCAACCAGATTCATGTTCGGGTCCGCTGCATTGATCTCATCGCGCCAGCTCAGACATTGGAAATCATAACGGGCGACCATGCAAGCGACCTCACCGGTTGCCACGCGGTCACGAACCGGATCGGCGGGATCCAAACGGCCCTGCTCCGCCAGCTCCTTGAAGAAGTCGATGCCCGGCTGCACATTGTCCAAGCCGCCGCCATATGCGATTGCACACGCCAGCACCGCTACCTGAGAGGATGCGCCGCCGATTACGTTGCCCGGCGAAACCATATAGTCGCCGTTCTTAATGTCCTCCCACGTTTCCGGAACCTTACCTCCGGTCAGGTTCGGGTTGGTCAGGAACGCGCTCGTGCCGGTATAGGTGACATACCAGCGGCCTTCCGGATCCTTGGCCCAGTCCGGAATCGAATCCCAAGTGGAGACCTTATAGCCTTGCAATACATCCTGCTGCTCCGCCGTTACGGTAAAGGCCTGACCCACATCGCCGAAATCCTTGGTCGGGCTGTCCTTTTCTGCTTCAAAGATAGCTACCGTCTCCGCGGAGGCCATGTCCGTGTCATAATGCTCGATTCCGTATAACTCGGTGAACGACTCCCAGCTCTCTCCCCAGTTCGCCCAGTCGTCCGGCATGCCGGTGGTCTCCAGGCGGCCTTCTTCCTTCGCGCCTGCAATCAGCTCATCCATCGTCATGGAATTGAGATCCAAAGCGGTCGTTTCCGTTTGGTCCTCGCCACCGCCGCCACAGCCGGCTAACAGAAAGCCCGTTGCCAACAGCATCGCTGTCAGCCTTGTCAGCTTACGACTTTTTTTCATACAGATCTCCCTTTCTTTCTCATTTTTTCTTTTTTTCTTTTCTATCGACGTTACAGGTTTTCCCTGTCACGTGCGATTCAATAGAGGAATGGCGCATGGCTTACGACCGCGATAAAACGTCAGTTCTGTAAAGCCGATTTCGATTGCCTTGTCAATAGCGCGCGGAATTTCTCCGCCGACTGCCTGCAGCACATGCGCATCGCTTCCGATGGTAATACGCCGGCCGCCCAGCTCATAGTACCGTGCCAGAACCCAGTCCTCCGGCTCCTGACGCTGCTTCCAGTCCATGAATCCCCGTGTATTGATCTCCAACGATATCCCCTGACGAATCACTTCCTGTAAGATTGGCTCCACATATTCCTGATACGATATAATGGTCGGTACAGGAATTTTCCCTTTCATCACGCGCAGCGGATAGTCCAGATGGGCCAGACTGTCAAATCCGCCGAACCGCAGCAGTTCCAGCATATCGGTGAAATATTCTTTCAAAACCGCGTCGACAACAGACGCATCCGTGTAATCGATTAGATATATGTCCCGATCCCCGCGCAGAAAATGTACCGCGCCGAGAATGAAGTCGAACTGCCGGGATGTCAGGAACTCTTTGGCGACCTCCGGCATGAAATAAGGATGCCCTACTTCAATGCCCCAGCGGATTTCCAAACGATCCGCAAATGCCTCCCGTGCCCGCTCAAACGCATCCCGTCTTGCCTGTTCGTGCTCCAGATAGAACCGGTATCCGATTTCTGCATCGCACAAATCGAAATGATCCGTGATGGTAATACCCTGCAGGCCGCGGCTCACGGCAGTCTGCGCGATTTCCATGATGTCATATTTTCCATCCTGTGAATATTTGCTGTGAATATGCTGATCGTACATCGGCACCGCTCACCTCTCTCCATCGGCAATGATGACTTTTACGTTTCTGTTTTCCATCTCGTTTATGAACGCTCTATCTGCCTGCGCATCCGTAATCAGATAATCCACCTGATCGAGCGCGCAGGAGCGGTAGTTTGCCCGCACATTGAATTTTGTATGGTCGGTGACGGCAATCACCAGATCGGACTTACGCAGAAAACGCTGCTTAATCAGACACATTTCCATGCTGTAATCCATGATACCCTCATCCAGCGTCAGACCGTCCACGCCAATCACCGCTACGTCAATCTTTCCAAAGCTATCCAGAAAATCCGAGGCAAGCAGGCCAGTCGTAATCAGTTCGCCCTTTTTGACCTGTCCCCCCAGCAGATAGACCGAATGATCCGTCCGGCAGGACACTGCCATGGCACTATGCAGTGAATTGGTGAGCACCGAAACATTCTGCCGCATTGCCAGTAGACAGCCCACTTGATAGGTCGTAGTGCCCGAGTCCAGCACCACCGAGCACGAATCCGGGATCAGCCGGATCGCCTCCTGCGCGATGGCGCGTTTTTCCGCCACACAGACCTGACAGCGCTTGTTCCATTCGTCCATTTCCATGTTATCGGGATCTTCTTTGCGAATCTCCGCACCGCCATAGATCTTACGCACCAATCCTTCGGATTCCAGCAAGTCCAGATCGCGTCGTATCGTTTCGATGGATACGTCGAACCGCTCGCTCAGATCTACTGTCAGGACTTTCTTCTCCTGCATCAACAATCTTTTGATGCTTTGCAGACGATCATATTTCAAGCGCGTTTTCCCCCCCTCCGCACTATTTTTTTCAAATTTCAAATGTTATCATTTTTTGCAAGGTTTTTTGTTAAATACAACAATTTTTGTCCTTTTCAACTTGAAGATACCATGCATTTTCGACAATGTCAACCCAAAATACCAATTTTTTTCGAGAATATAACAGCAATTTTTCCCAACGGTTTTCTAACCCTGCAAATATTATCAAAAAATGATTATCTTTTCTGTGTGGACAAATGTTTTTTTGCTGCGCACACGAAAAGGCCTTGCTTTTCCTCCGCGCCGCCATTATACTGAAACCGTTACGGGAGGTGACACTGTGGTCAAAACCATCGTTCTCGCCGATGACGAACCGATCATCCGGCTGGACATTCGCAAATGCTTGGAAGAACAGGGCTATCAGGTCTGCGCAGAAGCATCGGACGGCTTTGATGCAGTGGAGGCCTGCCGTTCCCTGTCCCCGGATGCTGCGCTGATTGACCTGAAGATGCCCGTGTTCGACGGCATCTATGCCACCGAGCTGATCACACAGGAAGGGCTGGCCGGCTGCGTCGTCATCATGACCGCGTATGCTGACAACAGCTTTGTGCAAAACGCAGCTTCCGTCGGTGCGGCCGGTTATCTGGTCAAGCCGGTTCATCCCGCGCAATTGGCGCCCGCCATTGAAATCGCCTTTGCGCAAAGCGCTGCCCTACAGCGCGGGCAGGCGGAAATCCTACGTTTGCAGAAAAAAATGGATGACAACCGTGTCATCGACCGTGCCGTCACCCTGCTGTCCAGCGCACAGCGCCTGCCCGAACGGGAGGCCCGCCGCTGGATTCAAAAGACCGCTATGAACAAGCGCTGCCCGGCCATTGAAATTGCACAAAGCCTGATTCGGCGTTATGACAGCCGAATCGACGTCAACGCTGCGAAGCAATGTCTGATGCAGCAGAAAGGGCTGAGCGACGCCGTTGCTTATCGCTGGCTGTGCCGCACAGCCAAGGCGCGCGGCCAAACGCTGGAAGAAACGGCGCAGCAAATCAGAAAGTAGGACAAGGCGCAATGAACTGGAACGAAGTACAACAACGCGCCCGTCTGTCCGACGCGATGACCGACCGCTTGCGCGAGCTGGGCCACTGGCTCCCGTTTATTGCCGACCTGATGTCAGTCGACCTGTTTATCGACTGTCCGGATGCGCAGAGCGGGCTGCTTTTCGTCGCAGCGCAGGCGTTTCCCAGTGCCGGACACTCGATGTACAGCGGCAGCGTGGACGGCTGCATCGCGCAGCGCGAAAGCGAACCCGCCGCCTATTGGGCGCTGGAAACCGGCGCGCCGATCCGTGATCTCAAAGCCGTGACACAGGAAAATCGCGTCGTGCGGCAGAATGTTATCCCGCTGCGGGATAACGACGGAACGGTCTGCGCGGTCCTTATCGCCGAGCAGGACATCAGTCAGGGCTACCACATGGAGCAAAAATACCGCGCGTTATCGCAGTCACCTGTCAGCGAGGCTGCAACGGACAGCCGCGATCTTGAATTGCTGCAGCAGCGCGAAATCCATCACCGCATTAAAAATCATCTTCAAACCATGGCAAGCATCATGAACTTGCAGATGCGGCAGGCCTGCCATCCGGAAGCGCGTCAGGCATTTCAGGAAAACCGGGCCCGCATCCTGAGCATCGCCACGATCGAGGATATTCTGTTGGCGCAGCCATCCGGACGAATCAGCCTGCATGAGCTAATCGACCGATTGTGCCGCAATATCCAGTCGATTTTTCAAAATTCAGACACCAATGTGCAGTATACAATTCGCGGCGGCGATGTGTCCCTGCCGCAGAAGCAAGCATCGGATGTCGCCATTGTCATCAACGAGCTGCTGACCAACGCCTGCAAGCACGCCTTTGTTGGACGGTCGGAGGGGCACATTGATATCCTGCTGCAGCGCACGCAGGCCTTTGTCACGGTCGTCGTGCGCGACGATGGAATCGGTTTCCCGCCCGAGGGCTATCGTGAAGGGCTGGGCTTATCCATCGTGCGCATGACGGTACAGGAGAAGTTAGGCGGCGAGCTGCATATTGCCGGCAATTCGAGCGGCTCGATAATTTCATTTGACTTTTCCGCAGACCAATGCTAAGATGAATGCATAACCACATAGTACGGTTATACAATCGGGTATAACTGAGTTGGCAATTGCGCCCAGAGCGATGAGTTTTTTCTCACCGCTCTGGGCTTTTGTTGTTTTTCGGGGAGGAAATGCCTTGCAGCATACGCAGCTTTGCAGCGTCGGCATCGACATCGGAACATCCACCACACAACTGATCTTCAGCCGACTCGGCGTGGAAAATACCGCAGGGTATTTCTCCATTCCGCGCGCCGAAATTGTGGAAAAGAAGGTTTTTTACCGCAGTCCAATCATGGATACGCCGCTTGTGGACGATCGTCATATCGACGGGGCCGCGCTTCGGCGCCTCATCGAACAAACCTATGCCGACGCCGGCGTTGTGCCGGCACAGGTGCAGACCGGCGCGGTTGTCATCACCGGCGAAACCGCACGGCGCGAAAATGCACGAACGGTTCTCGAACAAATCAGCAGTCTGGCCGGAGACTTTGTAGTATCCACCGCGGGGCCGGATCTGGAATCCATCCTCGCCGGACAGGGCAGCAGCGCCCAGCAATATTCCCGCGACCACAACACCGTAGTTGCCAATCTGGATATTGGCGGCGGCACCACCAATATTGCCGTTTTCGACGGCGGATCGGTGATTGCCTGCGGCTGCCTGGATATTGGCGGACGGCAGGTCAGCCTGACTGCGGATGGCAAAATTCGCGCCGTGTGCAATGGCGCGCGCCAGATCGCTCAGGCGCTCCAGTTGCCTGTCATACCCGGTCAGCCCGCTGATCCGGACGCACTTACGCTTCTGTGCAGCAAAATGAACGAGCTTCTGGAGCAGCTGCTTGGGCTGATGCCGCCTTCCGACTTGCTGGAACGCCTCGCCACCCCCGGCAGCACGCCTTTTTCTCTTCCAGCGCATCGACCCATTCGCTTTCTCTCCTTTTCTGGCGGGGTGGCGGACTGCATTCTGCGTCCGCCACCCGACCCCTTTACCTATCATGATATCGGCGTGCTGCTCGGCAACGAAATCCGGCGCGGCAGGCTGTTCGGACGTTTTCAAATCCTCTCCGCCGCCGAAACCATCGGCGCGACGGTTGTCGGCGCCGGAACCTATACCACCCGTCTTTCCGGCAGCACCATCGCCTATGACAGCGGCCTGTTTCCGCTCAAAAACATTCCGGTGCTCCGTTTGAGTGCCGAACAGGAATCCGCGCTCTCAGCAGGCAATGACCGCGTTTTGCGCGAACAGGCCGCCTGGTTTATGCAGCAAAACGACTGCCCGCTGTTTCTGCTTGCGCTGGAAGGTCCTGCCGACCCGACCTATACGCAGCTTGACACATTGGCCTCCGCCATCGCCGCCGGCCTGAGCGAAGCACTGCCGGAAGGTCAGCCGCTGCTGGTACTCAGCCATCGCGATATTGCCAAGGCACTCGGCCAACTGATGCGTCAAAAAGCCGGCAGCCGTCCCGTCGTTGCGATTGACGGCATCGAAATCGGCAGCGGGCAGTTCATCGATCTGGGCATGCCTGTTTTAAACGGCATGGCCGTTCCGGCGATTGTGAAAACGCTGATTTTTGAATCCTGAAGCAAGGGAGGAACACCCATGGCATACCGCACCAGTCTTTTGGGGCAAACCTTTACTTTCGATGACATCAAAACCGTTCTGGCACGGGCAAACGAGGAAAAATCCGGCGATATTCTTGCCGGGGTTGCCGCCCGCTCCGATCTGGAGCGTGTAGCCGCCAAGGAGGTTTTATCCGGCATTCGTCTGGAGGAACTGCGCGAAAACCCTGTCGTTCCTTACGAGGAGGATGAAGTCACACGACTCAATCAGGATGGGCTGAACCAGACCATCTATGGTGAAATTCACGGTTGGACGGTTGGCGAACTCCGCAACTGGCTGCTCTGCGAAACCACCACCGAAGCGGCAATTCGCCGGATTTCCAAGGGACTGACGGCAGAAATGGTCGCGGCGGTTACCAAGCTGATGAGCAATCTCGATCTGGTCTACGCCGCGTCCAAAATCCGCGTTCCGGCGCGGTGCAACACCACGATCGGTCTGCGTGGCACGCTGTCGACCCGTCTCCAGCCGAATCACCCAACGGACAGCGTGGAAGGGATCACGGCATCCGTGCTGGAAGGCCTGTCCTACGGCTGCGGTGACGCCGTTATCGGCCTGAATCCCGCCGGCGACACCGTCGACGGCACGGCGGAGGTTTTGAAGCGGTTTGACGATATCAAAAACCGGCTGCACATCCCCACGCAAATCTGTGTGCTCAGTCATATCACGACACAGATTGAAGCCGTGCGGCGCGGCGCCCCATGCGACATGATTTTCCAATCCATTGCGGGCAGCGAAAAAGGCAACCTCGCCTTCGGCTTCACCACCGACAATATTCGGGAAGCCAAACAGCTGCTCGAACAGCAGGGGACAGCCGCCGGTCCGAATCTGTTGTATTTCGAGACCGGCCAAGGCAGTGAACTTTCCTCCGACGCGCACAACGGTGCCGATCAGCTCACCATGGAGGCGCGCTGCTATGCCTATGCGCGCTGCTTTTCTCCCTTTATGGTCAATACGGTGGTCGGCTTCATCGGCCCGGAATACCTGTATGACAGCCGACAGGTGATTCGGGCAGGGCTGGAGGATCACTTCATGGGCAAGCTATCCGGCGTGCCGATGGGCTGCGACTGCTGCTATACCAATCACATGATGGCCGACCAGAACGATATTGAAAACCTTTCTCTTATGCTGGCTTCCGCCGGCGTCAACTACATTCTCGGCGTGCCCGCCAGCGATGACATCATGCTGAACTACCAGACCAACGCCTACCATGACGCAGCGGGCATTCGCGAAATCCTCGGCCTGCGGCCCATCCGGGAATTCGACTGCTGGCTGGAGGAAATGGGCATTACCCAGAACGGACGCCTGACCGCCCGCGCAGGAGATCCCACCATTTTTGCCGACTTGCTATGAATCAAGGAGGGATGAGCATTGCTTTATTCGGATATTGAACGTGTCGTCGATCAGGTGATTCGTTCGATGCGGGATCCGCACGCCCCCGTTGTACCGGAAAAATGGGCGGATCTGCCGCCCATCCAGTATGGTGGCGCCTGCAAGGCGCGCGCCGCTGCGGAAAACACCGCACGGCAGCAAGACACTTCAAAGTGCCGCGCACAGCTTGGTTTGCCGCCTGAGGAGGAAAAAAAAGCAGAGGTTTCCACATTGCAGGTGCAGGACCCCGCTTTTCTATCCCGCATGATGGCACAAACGCCCGCGCGCATCGGCGTGGGACGTGCCGGCGCGCGGCTGCGCACCGAAACCTTGATTCGGCTGCGCGCGGATCATGCCGCTGCACGCGACGCCGTCTGGAAAGACGTAGACACCGCCGTGCTGGAGGAATTGAACCTTTTCTCCATTCAAACCCGTTGCCAGAGCAAGGCGGAGTTCATCACCCGTCCCGATCTCGGGCGGGGCTTTACGGACGAAACGCTCTCCCGCCTGCGGGAACACTGCGTCAAGGATGTGGACGTGCAGCTTATTGTCAGCGACGGTCTTTCCTCCACCGCCATCAACGCCAACGCGGCGCGCATTCTGCCGATCGTTCTGGACGGGCTAAAGGCACGGGGCCTGTCGGTGGGAACGCCAATTTTCGTGCGATACGGCCGCGTCGCAGCGCAGGACGTAATCGCCCAGGCACTCAACGCCGCTGTGGTCTGCTCGTTTATCGGAGAGCGTCCCGGTCTTGCAACAGCGGAAAGCATGAGCGCTTATATCAGCTATCACGCACAGCCCGGCATGCCGGAATCCCGGCGCACCGTGTTATCCAACATCCACAAAAACGGCATTCCGGCTATGGAAGCCGGCGCCTATCTGGTGGATCTCATCGCGCAAATTCTTGAACAGAAGGCCAGCGGCGTGGCCCTTGTCCGTTAGGAAGGGAGGTGCATCTGCTTGATTCCTTCCCCGGTACCGGCACACGTCCTGAGCATGCGTATTCTCCCCAACGCGGACCCGGCGCTGCTTGGACAGCTGACGCTGCGCGACGGCGACCGAAGTCTCGGTTTGCTGACGGCGGACTGCGACGACGTCGCCTATGCGGCGCTCGATGAGGCGACCAAAAAGGCCGATGTGCAGGTTGCCTATGCCCGCAGCATGTACGCGGGCGCGTCCAACGCCAGTACACGGCTGGCCGGAGAGTTTCTCGGCATTCTGTCCGGTCCCGATCCGGAACAGGTGCGCAGCGGTTTGCAGGCCGCCGCACACTACATTCGGGAGGAAGCGCACTTCTGCACCGCCTGCGAAGACGGCTCGGTCGTGTACTTTGCACACTGCATCTCCCGCACCGGCTCCTACCTCTCCCGGCAGGCCGGTGTCCCCGAGGGAACCGCCATGGCCTATCTGATTGCGCCGCCGCTCGAAGCGGCAATCGGTCTGGATGCCGCACTCAAGGCATCCGCGACCACGCTGCGCGTGTTTTACGGTCCCCCGACCGAAACCAATTTCGGGGGCGGACTGCTCACCGGTGAGCAGTCCGCCTGCCGCAGCGCCTGCGACGCATTCGCGCAAGCAGTCTGCGATATTGCACAACATCCCATTCTCGTTGAATAACAGGAAAGTGAGGCGTTTTGATTTTGGAAATGGATCGAGATCTGCAATCCATACAGGAGGTACGCAACCTCGTTGCGCGCGCCCGCACGGCTGCCGCGCAGCTTGCCACTTTCTCGCAGGAGCAGCTGGACGCCATCTGTGCAGCCGTTGCTTCCGCCTGCGAGAAAGAGGCTGAGCGGCTTGCCCGCATGGCAGTGGAAGAAACCGGCTTTGGGCGCTGGGAGGACAAGGTGCTCAAAAACCAATTGGGCAGCACCATCGTCTGGAACCATATCAAAAACAAGCGCGTCGTCGGCATACTGCATGACGACACCGCGCGAAAAGTCATCGAAATCGGTGTGCCGATGGGCGTGGTCGCTGCGTTGATCCCTTCCACCAACCCCACTTCAACCACCATGTACAAATGTCTGATTGCGCTCAAATCGGGCAACGCCATCGTCATCAGCCCGCATCCCGGCGCAAAGCGCTGCATCACAGAAACCTTCCGCATCATCGAACAGGCCGCGCGCCAAGCCGGCGCGCCCGATGGCGCGGTAACCTGCGTTGAACTGACCACCATGGAGGCCACTAACGCCCTGCTTAAGCACCGTGATGTCAGTATCATTCTCGCAACCGGCGGCGAAGCCATGGTGCGCGCGGCCTACTCCTCCGGCAATCCGGCGCTCGGCGTCGGCCCGGGCAACGGCCCGTCCTTTATCGAGAAAAGCGCGGACATCCCGCTCGCCGTACGACGCATTTTTGCCAGCAAGACCTTTGATAACGGCACCATCTGCGCTTCCGAGCAATCCATCGTGGTGGAGCGCTGCTCGGAAGCCGCAGTGGTGGCCGCCTGCACCGAGCAGGGAGGCTACTTCCTCACCGACGAGGAAAGCCGCCGGCTGGCCGCCTTCATGCTGCGCGCCAACGGCACCATGAATCCGAAAATCGTCGGACGAACCGCGCAGCAGATTGCCGCCATGGCGGATATCGCCATCCCCGAAGGCACGCGCGTCCTGCTTTCCCGCCAGACCGAGGTATCCCGTTCCAATCCGTACGCCCGCGAAAAGCTGTGCCCCGTGCTCGCCTTTTACGTTGCGGACGACTGGGAAGCGGCATGCGCACTCTCGATTTCCATTCTGCAGGTGGAGGGCAGCGGCCACACCATGACCATCCACTCCACCAATCAGCAGGTCATCCGCGAGTTCGCGCTGAAAAAGCCGGTGTCGCGTCTGCTGGTCAACACGCCGGGCGCACTGGGCGGCGTCGGTGCGACGACCGGACTCGCACCCGCTCTGACTCTAGGCTGCGGCGCGGTCGGCGGCAGCGCAACCTCGGACAATATCGGCCCGGAAAATCTCGTCAATATCCGCCGGGTCGCCTGGGGACTGCGTGAGCTGGAAGATCTGCGGCAGGATACCCCAACACCGGTCTCCGCCGCCGCACCGCAGAACGAGGCGCTGACCCCCGCCGATATTGAGGCAATTACCCGTGCGGTCATCGCCCGATTGACCGCCTCGCACGGATAACCGACCGCATCAACAGGAGGTATGAAAAATGGAAAATTTACAGGCTCTCGGCATGGTAGAAACCAAAGGTCTTGTCGGCTCCGTCGAAGCGGCGGACGCGATGGTCAAGGCGGCAAACGTGACGCTGATAGGCAAAGTGCATGTCGGCGGCGGTCTGGTAACCGTGATGGTGCGCGGCGACGTCGGCGCGGTCAAAGCTGCGACCGATGCGGGCGCTGCGGCAGCGGAGCGCGTGGGCGAGCTGCTGTCCGTACACGTCATTCCGCGTCCTCACAGCGAAGTCGAAGGCATTCTCCCCAGAATCGAAGGATAAACCTGCAAATAGAAAAAGGAGTAATCAATATGGCAAACTTACAGGCTCTCGGCATGATCGAAACACGCGGTCTGGTCCCCTCGATCGAGGCGGCCGACGCAATGGTCAAGGCAGCAAATGTAACGCTGATAGGCAAAGTGCATGTCGGCGGCGGTCTGGTAACGGTGATGGTACGCGGCGATGTCGGTGCGGTCAAGGCCGCCACCGATGCGGGCGCCGCGGCAGCGGAGCGCGTGGGCGAACTGCTGTCCGTACACGTCATCCCGCGCCCGCACGGCGAGGTAGAAGGTATTCTCCCCACCATCGAGCAGTCGTAACGCGATTTCCTGTATATAGGGAGGACTGGATGTGAAAAAACGCAGCATTCTGACCGAGAGCGATCTGCGCATCGCACGCGCGCGGCGCGCGATGGACGAAATCCATGTCGCTCCCGACACCTTTGTCACCCCGCTTGCAAAAGAATATCTGCGCGATCACGGCATCCGGCTGGTTCAGGACAACTACGCCCCCATGACCAAAACAACACAACAGGCTCCCGGCTTTATCGAAGAGGCTACGGGCGCAGCAATCGCGCAAAAGGGAGAATATCTGACCCATCTGCACGGCCGCACGCTGGTGCCGAAAGACCATCCGCGCATTGTGCTGCGCGGTATGCTGGATACTTTGCAGGCAAAGGTCCTGCTGTTGCAGACCGAGGCCTGCGCCCCGCTTTTGCGGCGCGATCTGGGCGATATTCTGGAAGCTATCCGGCAGATACTGCGCGCCGAGGTCAAGGACTGCGCCCTGCCGGAAGCGCCGCTGCTCGGCATGGACGAGCAGACGCTGCACCGCATGTCTCACGAAATAAAAGAAACGTTCGGCTTTGACCATCCGATTCCCTCTGCCGATATGGGGCGGATCGCGCTGCAGCTCAATCTGCTGCGCACGGAAATCCGCGCGGTGGAACGCAGTGCAGTCACCGCCTTTCCGCCCGGCACCGCGCAGGAGCGGACGGATATTATCCGGCAGCTTAACCGGCTGAGCAGTGCCGCATATCTTTTATTCTGTCGAACGCTTGCCGGATATTACAAGGAGGAGGATTGTCATGGATCAGCAGCAACTGTGTGAAATGATTACGCAGGCCGTCATGCAGCGCCTGCATAGCCAAGAGCTGCCGCTCGACATACCGGTGGAGGCCTCCGCACGTCATGTCCATCTGACCGCCGAGGCGGTACAGGCGCTTTTCGGCGCAGGCGCCCACTTGACCCCCAAGCGGCCGCTGTCCCAGCCCGGACAGTTTCTCAGCGAAGAGCGGGTGCGTATCGTCACGCCCAAGGGCGAACTGGCGCACGTGGCCGTGCTCGGCCCCGAACGTTCCGCCGTACAAGTAGAGCTGTCCGCCACCGATGCCCGTGCGCTCGGTTTGCAGGCGCCGGTCCGGCTTTCCGGCGATCTGCGGGACGCCGCCGACGTGTATCTCATCGGCCCGAACGGCATGCTCGCCGCACCCGGCAGCGCCATCATCGCGCAGCCGCATATTCACATCACCCCGCCTGACGCCGCACGCATTCAGGTGCAGGACGGGCAGATCGTCAGCGTCTCACTCAAAGGCGCGCGTCCGCTGACGCTGGATGGGGTGGCCGTGCGCGTCAGCAGCCAGGCGGGGCTTGCCATGCACATCGACTGGGACGAGGCCAATGCCTGCATGCTTGCCCCGTCGAGCAGCGCGCGCATCCGCGCCGCCGGCATCAGCATCCCACAATCTGCCACAGCCGATGCGCCCGCAGCAGATGCGCCGGCCTGCGTCGCGCAGGAACGTCTGATCACCGAAAGCAAAGCGCGCGCGCTGGCTGCCCGCGGGCAATCTGTACAGGTTGCCCGCACCACCCTGATTACGCCTGCCGCGCAGGATGTGCTGCTGCATGCCGGCGTAACCGTCATTCGGCTGTAAGGAGGCCCGCTATGTTGATCTGCAGAGTCATCGGCCATGTATGGGCAACCAAAAAAGAAGAAGCCCTCAGCGGACAGAAGCTGATGGTCGTGCAGGAAGAATGCACCAACGAAAAAAACGGCGCAACCTTTGTCGCGGCCGATTCGGTTGGCGCCGGCATTGGAGAGCAGGTTCTGGTTGTCACAGGCAGTACCGCGCGCCGTGCACTGGGTACGGATACGCTGCCCATTGACAGCGCCATTGTCGGCATCATTGACGAAATCGAAGTGGCGCAGGCGCAGTCCCGGCAGGCGAACGCAGCCGCCCCATCCTGATGCTTGTGAGAGGAGACGCAGAACATGGAGCTTTGGAAGCAAATACAGCAGGCCGGCATTGTTGGCTGCGGCGGAGCCGGATTCCCCACGCATGTCAAATACCAGAGTCAGGCCGATACCCTGATCCTTAACGGCGCGGAATGCGAGCCACTTCTGCACACGGATCAATATCTCATGCAGCATCATGCGCGCGAAATCATCTGTGCTGTCTGCGCCATGCGTGACGCGGTGCAGGCAAAGACGGCCGTAATCGCGCTGAAACATCATTATGCTGCACAGATTGATGCATTGCAGCAAGCCATTGCTCAGGCAAACGCCGACATCCATCTGCATCTGCTTGACAGCTTTTTCCCCGCCGGGGATGAGCAGACGCTGGTTTTCGAGGTCACCGGACGGGTGGTTCCGCCCGGCGGTCTGCCCGGTCTGGTCGGCTGCGTAGTCAGCAACGCCGCCACTGCGCTGTGTGTCTATGACGCGATGCAGAACCAGCCGTTCACACACAAATATCTGACCGTCACCGGTGCGGTGCGCCGTCCCACTATCGTCCGTGCCCCAATCGGCACGCCGGTAGCAGATTGTCTATCCTGTGCCGGCGGCGCAGAACCGGACGAATTTATCGTACTCAACGGCGGTCCGATGATGGGAAAGCGGCTTTCCCAGTCCGAAGCCATGCAGTCGCATGTCACCAAAACCATGTCTGGGCTTATCGTCCTGCCCCTGTCCAGCGCCATTGCACGCACCGAGAACATCTCGCTGGAAAGCATGATGAACCGCGCACGCTCCTCCTGCATACAGTGCAGCTACTGCACGCAGCTCTGTCCGCGGCATCTGCTCGGGCATCCGCTCGAGCCGCATCGCATCATGCGCACCCTTTCCCTGTACGGCAACAATTTGGACGCTGTACTGGACGACCCCGCCATGCGCAACGCGGCGCTTTGCTGCGAATGCGGTATCTGCGAGCTTTTTGCCTGCCCGATGCAGCTGCAGCCACGCCGGGTAAACCGATTGATCAAGCAGCGTCTGGCGCAGCAGGGCATTCGCTATCAGCGGCCTGAACAGACATGGCAGGCCCGCCCCGAACGTGCAGGCCGTCTTGCGCCCTCCGCCCGGGTTGCCGCGCGGGCCGGTGTCGCTGCCTATTACGATATTTCTATCGATACCCTCACGCAGGCAGCTCCACACACGGTTACACTTGCGCTGCGCCAGCATGTCGGCGCCCCTGCACATCCCATTGTCTCGGTCGGCGACCGCGTCCATGTCGGCCAGCAGATCGCCGCCTGCCCGTCCGAGCAGTTGGGCGCCCATCTTCACGCATCCATCGACGGCATGGTTGCCTCGGTCTCGCAGGACGCCATCACTATCACATCAGAACAGGGAGGGAATGAGTAATGGAATCGCTTGGTATTCTGGAAAGCAACAGCATTGCAAAAGGCATCGAAGCCGCTGACGCCGCGCTCAAGGCCGCGGAGGTTTCTCTGCTGTACGCCCGGCCGGTATGTCCCGGCAAGTATTCCATCCTGCTTTACGGTGATGTCGCCGCGGTGGACGCCTCTCTTGCGGCCGGTTCTGCCGTTCTGGACAATCATCTGGTCGATTCCGTGTCCATCCCGCGCATCCATCCGCAGGTGATTCACGCCATCGGCCTTTCTGTGGAGCCGCCGCCGCTCGGCGCTGTCGGTGTCATGGAGTTTTTCAGCGTGACGGCTGCGGTTTATGCAGCCGACGCTGCGGTCAAGGCCGCGGATGTTATGCTCATGGATGTTCGCCTTGGCATGGGAATCGGCGGCAAGTCCTTTGTTATTCTCTCCGGCGACGTTGCCGCGGTATCGCAATCGGTTTCTTCCGGCATGCGGATCGGCGCAGAAAAGGGGCTGGCGCTGCAAAGTGTCGTCATTCCGCGCCCTCGGCCGGAAATCTTCGAGTCCCTCCTATAACGTCCGGCGGCAACCGCAACAAAAAGGGGGCAACACATGTTGGAATCGGATAAACAACGCATCATTCAGGAATTTGTACCCGGCAAACAGGTGACCATGGCGCATCTGATTGCGCATCCGGTCGAGGACCTCTATACCAAACTGGGTGTGGTCAGCGAAAACCGGGGCGCGCTCGGCATTCTCACCATCACACCCAGCGAGGCCGCAATCATCGGTGCGGATGCGGCAACCAAAGCCTCGGCAGTCGAAATTGTTTTTGTCGATCGCTTTTGTGGATCGCTGGTTATTTGCGGAGACGTTGCCAGCGTGGAAGCGGCGCTGCAAAATGTTCTGCATGTCTTGACCGATATTCTGCACTTTGCTCCTACGGAGATCACACGCTCATGAAAAAAATTATGCTAATCGGCAAAACCGGCTGCGGCAAGACAACACTCGCACAGCGTCTGCTCGGCGAAAATCCATGTTATCAGAAAACGCAGACCGTTTCGCTGCGCGGCAGCTGCATTCTCGATACGCCCGGGGAATATCTGGAGCAGCGCGGCATGTACAAGGCGCTGATTGTGACAGCAGCCGACACCGATCTAATCCTTTTCTTGCAGGACGCGACCGACCAGCAATGCGGTTTTTCACCGGGCATGGCCAGCCTGTTTCCCAAGCCGGCTGTCGGCGTGGTGACCAAGTGCGATCTGTGCCCCAATCCGCAGGATCGCGCGGCCGCCATTCGTTTCCTCGAAATCGCAGGCGTCTCGCGCATTTTCTCTGTCGGCCTGCATGCGGCGGATGACGATCTGGCATCGCTGGCAGCCTTTGTGGAGTAACCGCTGTGACACTCCACGCCCCGCTCTGTGGCCGTTCGCACGCATATGAAAACACAAAAAAGCCGTCACTTTCGTGACGGCTTTCAGTCTGTCGAGAAACCCGGCCTATGCGTCAGGCATAAGCCGGGTTTCTGGCGTATAAAGGCCAAAAAAGTACAAACATGAATGGAGAAGACTTCTCCTTCCACAACCAA